>JALOAG010000014.1 GCA_023228875.1 Bacteroidia bacterium
TTGTTACAGTACCAGTACTAGGAAACCCAATTTTTACTCCACCAATATTGCCATCAGTAGATACAACAATCTGACCAGGTGTGCCTTCCAGGTGGTCAGAAAGGTCAGCGGAGGAGATGCCAGTGGAAGAGGATTTGAGGAGCTTGCCATCCTCCAAGCCATCCTCATCTGCTCGCAGGATTTTCTTGCTGCCAGTGCCGACCATTGTTTCTTCCAGAAGACGTGTTTCAATGTATTCTACGCTCATTTAGCCTCCTTTTTCTTCCTTTCTTTTGGCTTGTCTTCTATTATGTCATGCAAGGTTGGTTGTGTTAAATTATCACTGTCCATAAATGCCAGCAAGCTTTTAATGTATGAAATATTAAAATCCAAAGAAGCTTTGTTTTGCAACAAGATTTGCTCATCATTGTCAAGCTTGTTTCTAAAGTTTTGCATTTCTTGCAAGTCGTTAATTAGTTTTTCCTTTAATTCCATTATCCTCCTCATTATGTGTTATCTCCAGATTCACGCTCCATTACTACCCACAAGCCATACACTCCGTCTCTTATGCCCCTCCAAATTTTTTTCAAATCTGTATTGTCTAGTACTGTGCTAAAGTCATTGTTTTCCCAGCCGTCAGTAATACTATAATCTGCAAGCTGTCTGTTAACTTGTGCCATCCCTGTTACACGCCCATACTTGTCAACCGTTGTATTATTGTTTAGTGTTTTCCCACCTACCGTAAGCTCTTCTAATGAAAACTCACCAGTGCTTTCATTTAATTGAAGTCCGCCTCCAGCACTGTACTCGGTATTGTTGTCATCTGCCAAAACAAGATAGCCGTTTGAGTCGACCTTTAAAATCTTGTTTACATTGTTTTGGCCTTGCTTTTTTTTTACAACTGTCCTTCCTAAGTCATAACTTGTTAGAAATCTTTCTACAAACTTCTCTGTACTCATTGCTTGTCTCCATTTTCTTTCCACACTTTTTTGTTAAAATTGCCATTATTTATCTGCTTTGTTACAAGTCCTATTCTTCTTTCTAAAAACATTTTTGCACGCTTTAATTCTTCTATTGGCTGGTCTGAGTACATTGCATTAATCAAAGCGAATGAAACGTTTGCTGTGTTAAAGTCCATGTCATGCTCTTCTACATGCTCTACAATTTTCTCGTTTAGTGTCATCTGTGTTCTCCTTGTTTTTTTATTCTTTTTTTGAAATAAACACTTTGCCATCGTGTATTCTCATAACGCCTTGCTTGTCTGGTGGAGTGCTCATTCCTTCTTTTAATTCAACCGCTTTTGTCCATGTAAAGCCAACGCCCTCAACATACTGCAGGTAAACATTGCTTTCAGATGGATAAGGAACTGTTTCAAATTCTGGTATATCTTGCATAACGTTTTTGTCTGTACAGATAAACACGCAGCCAGTCTCACCATCACGAAACAACTCGCCAACCTCATAATCATTTATATCAATCTTTTTTACATCAACAGTTGGGACAACAAAGCCTTGAGAATTGAAACTCAAAGGTTCGCCATACATGCCATCACGCATGATTACACTGCGGTTCATTGCTTTTAAAATGTTTGGACTTGCTTCCTTTTTCAATGCTTCCTTGTTTTTAACTAAGTCTCTTATATCCAAAACCGCATTCATTTTGCCTCCTTTCTGTTATTATTTCTTATCAAATCTGTCTGCTATGTCGTCAGCAATTCTACGCTTTAAAACATTTATAAAGCTGTCATCGTCATCTGGCTCGCCTTTCATCTCTGCCACCAAGTCTTCTAAGGTTATTTTAAAACTTAAATGTTTAACAATGTTTTGAATGTCATTCTCGCCCATGTCAAGCTCTGTGTCATTTAAAACATTGCGAACTGTTATCGATAGTTTTAACCCACACTCATTGCTTGCATTCCAGCCAGCCCAGTCGTCAGCTGGCTTTTCAACCTCAAACTGCATGCTTTGTGCTGTGCCAAAAAAACTAAGTGTTTGATTGTCTACTCCAACAAAAGAGCCCGAAAAACTGACAAGCATTAAAAACATACCAACCCCGACACTGTCTACAATTTCAACCTTTACATGCCGAAAGTCATCACCCTTGCGAGTTACAGACAATGTAAAGTCAGCATTGCTTAAGTCAACCAGCAAGCTTTGCAAATCTGTTATGTCAGCCAAAGTATGTGTATGACTTTCTGCAGCGTAGTTGTGTGTATGGTTTGAATTTGATTTGCCAGCTAATTCAGTATTGACCTTGCTGGAGCTCCATAGTTTTGAATTATTTGTAACGTTGTCATCAATTGTTGCATGGATGCTTGCATTGTTTATGTGAGCAGATAAGCTTGATTGGTCAGCTTTGTTGTCAAGCTGTCCTTGTACTTGTGTACCATTATCATTGACCGCTGTAACAACCTGTAAGCCAGTCATTCCAACTGATAAAATGTCATTCATTAATCCTCCTCGCAGATAAAGTTTTCTATTAAAATGTCAGCCGACAACACTCTCGGATTGTAGCCCAAGTTTGTCCAAAAAGTTGGCAGGTTTTTTACAACCTTTGATTGCTGTAGCAAAAAGTTAAATTCGAAGCCAAGCTTGCTATTATTGTTTATATAACTTGTATAATTAAAATCTGATAACACGCTGTCAAAGATGAATGTTTTCATTGGCACGCTTGTATCAGGGTCATTTATTTGCACTGTTATCGGACAGTCATGACAGACCTGCATCAACAAGTCAACTAATTCTTTCCACTGATTAAATCCCTCAAAAGCCGTTCCATACACTGTCAATTCGCCCTCGATTATGTACCCTTTAAGCAAGTTGACCAGCGACTTATAAATGTTTGTTGCTGTGTGTCTTACTAGATGTACAGTAATATCCAAATTTGCATGCTTTGTTATAAATTTATTGTCGCCACACTGCAAAACAATCTCACCCATATAGTTTATTTTACTCATTGTTACCAGCCTTGTCTTATATTGTCTTCGATGATTGCAGATTTTAGCTTGAAAGACACAATCAAGCCGACTTGCGAATTGTCAGCAAGGTATCTTGTGTGCTGCATGGATGAATTTAAGGTTGTGAACTCAAACTCGCCGCCAGCATCAAAGCAAACAGTTAAAGGGTTGTAGTCATTTATACTAAAAAGCATGTTACTTAAAATCAGCAAAGCATCAAGCTCGCCAGGTTTGTTTGTTATAAAAATCTCTATGTCAGCCTCATGCAGGAAGCCTTTTTGCACGTGAACATTTGAACCATTAATACTTGTAAAAGGTTCGCTTATTCGCAATGCCTTTATTTTAGTATTTGCAAGCTCAAAGCGAACACTTTTATTGTCTTTTATAAATGTCAGCCCGCCGTTATTGTTCATCATCTTTCACTCCCTTATAAACTGTTTTCAATTGCAGCATAATTGTCTTCTTTTAAAATGTCAAGACTTTTTTTAATATTATATTGAATTAATTCCAAAGTATAAAAATCTTCCTCTTCTTTTACTGAATTTATAAAGAAATACAAAACGTTTTTTCCGACACGCATGTGCACTGTTTCTGTTACTGCAAGTTGTAAGTTGGCTGTATCATTGTTTTTTATTATTTCACAAGTGTAAACCTTCTTTAATTTACTTGCCAAGCTTTTATAGGAATGTATGATTGCACGGATTAGGTAATGCCAGTCTGTTTCAGAGTAATCAGCATCTTGAAATTGTTTATTTAAATCAACATAATCTGCATCAGCTGTCAGTCTTAAAATATGCTTGCTGGCAATGTACTGTGAGTTTGTTTGATTGATTGAAAATGGTTCAAAAGAAACAAATGTTTTACCTTCTTTATATCCAAGCCGCATGTACAAGCCAGACAATGCCAAAATGTATTTGAAAAATGTTTTTATGTTAAACTTATCAGGATTAAAAATACCGTCAGAATCGTTAGTTACCATAAGCGACCCGTCAGGTTGTCTCTTTATTACAAGATGCAATTTAGGAGATATACTGCCAGACAGTGTTGCTTTTGGATACCCTGTATGGAATGTCATTTCTACATTATTATCTGTGTGGCTAAGGTCAACTGTGTCTTGTCTGTCAAAAACCGCTTGCATTTGAGCATCTAACTCTGTTAAAAAATTCTCATCAAGCAATGTTTCAAAGGCTGTGTTGTCATACTCGCCAGCATTCCCGCCAGGATATTTCCGTTCAAAAAGAATGGACACTTCCTCTATTATTTTATTCTTATTTTTATGAATGGTTGTTTTTGCTGTCCATGTTTTGTTGTGTCTACTGTATTTACTCCTTGCAAAAACAGTGTCTACCATGTTGCCAGGTAGCACAAGCCCTAAGTCATCGTCAAGTGTCATAAAGTTTTCTTTATTTATTGAAACATTAAGCATTGCACGAAAGACTGGTTGCAGGTTTGCTGCTGTTATAAATTTTTTAGAGTTCATAGTTCTTCCCGGTCCATACAGTTTTACATAAATTTTAAAAGGTATTGTGTTACTGGCCTTAAAAGCTTGATGGTAAATCACACTGACGGTATTTCCTGCATTACGCATGCTGTCTGTTGCCAGGTATGGAGTTTGAAATTCACCAAATTGGCTGTGCTGGTACCTGTTGTCGTCAATTATTGACTTGCTGGCAAAGTTTTCATTCCTGTAAAACAGTAAAGTATTGGCAAAGTTGACGTCTTGTGAAGCGTAATTAAATAAGAAGTTTTCAGAGTAAACTGTATTTATTCCATAATCACACAAAAAAACCATAAGCCAGGACAAAAACACGTTTGCATAAAACTTGTGGTCAATCGATACTTCAAATGTTTCATTCGCAACCATGCTTAAAAACATGCTCATTTCAAGGTTTTCCATGTTATCAAAAATCAGGTATGGCAAAGAAACAAAGTTCATGCTGTATTCCTGCGTAGAAGCATCATAACTGAATGAACTTAAATCAGGCACGCCGACAAAGCATGTTTCATTATTAATTTCAACTCGCAGCTTTCTATTTAAAAAAGAAGTTTCAACTGGCTGTTGCTGCACGCCCTCAATGGTTTTTGGATAGCTTCTTAGCAGGTAATCACTGGAATTTAGGTAACTTAAAAGCTTTAAAGCCAAACCTGAACCATTGTCCATAAACTTTATCTCCATTCGCTTTGCTTCAAAAGAGAAAAAGTCATCATCAATCAGCTTGTCCTCATCGATGTCAATGCCCAAAAGACAATGCAAATCCAGCTTGCCGTTAAAGGTGCTGTCTTCAATTGTTTCACCTATATTCTCATAAAAAAATAGCTTATACATTATACCGTCCTACGTTGCTTGTTGCCAAGCTCTACCCTGCGCGCAAGCTTGACATTGTCTATAAACTCACCGTGCATGGCGACCTCGACTTTTATATCTTTTATACTGTTGACAATTCCGCGCATTTCCTTTACAAGCTCTTTGTTGTTATTGACTACCTGTACTGGTTTTTGGCTTGTTTGTTGCATTAAAACATTCGATGCAAGCAACTCAGCTGGTTTTGCACCCTCTTTCAAGCTGTTGTGCATGTATTCGATAAATCTTTCATTGCCTTTGGTTGCTTTGGTTGAGTAAACAAACTCATCTTTTTCTGCTTCAATGATTGTGCCACCTTGTGCATGAGACTTCCCGCCAACCCAACCACCTTGCGCGAATTTCTGTGCATCGATTGTTGCAATTTGTGCTGCGCCAACACCCATTACCAATGCTGTCAGAATTGCAGCAATGGCAGGATTTGCAGCCCATTTAGCCCATACATTCGTTACTCCAATGGCAGTGTTCATGGTGGACTCGGCAATTGAAACCATTTTTTGCTGCTTCATCACTTTCTTTCTTTGCTTCTCAGCTTCTCTTTCCGCTTTTTCTTTTTCACGCTGCACCCACCAGGTTGAACGGTATTGCATTTTGGCTTGCTCATCGATTGAGCTTAAAGCAGCTTGTCTTTCAATGTCAATTTGCTTTAAACGTCTATCCAGATATGCCTGGTAAATGTCGCCAAGTTCGCTGGTTAAATCCTTAGAGTGAGAAACAATGTCTTTCCCTGCCTCCATTTGTATTTCTTTGGCAAGCTGTTTTTCCTGTGCAACCAGGTCAGGTGTTTTCATGTTTTCATCTTCAATTTGCTTTTTTAACTCGTCCAGCATTACTTGTTTGTCATAGTGGGTATTTATTCCTGCTCCACTAAGTAAGCCAGCACCAAAAGAGACTTGCTCATCAAGCTTTGCCTGTACGTTAGCTTTTACTAAAGCATTAATCTTTTTCCGTGCATCAAGAATGTTTTTCAGATACTGCTCCAAACCATTAAAGAATACAAGCTGTGTTTTGTGTTCTTCCATTTGCGATTGAATTTCTTCAGTTTGCATTTTTTGTGCATCATGATACAAGTTTGCAAGCTCTTCGAGCTGATTCTTTTCATCTGTTACAAATTTTATATCAGCAGCATACCTGTCTTTCTTTAACTGCTCTTCACGCTGTTTGTGTGCTGTAATTGTCGCAACGTTAGTCTTGCCAAATATTGCATTTTTCTTTTCTTCTATTTCCTGGATAGCAATCTTATTGGCATTAACTTCTTTCAGGTTTTTAATATATTTGCCATATGCTTCTGATATCTTTTCCTCAGCTTCTATAATGCTATCAACTGTACTTGCCGAACGTCTGCTGTATTCCAAAACACGCAATTCATTGTTAAATCTTCTTTCAATCAATGTCAGCATGTCTGTATCAGCTGTTTCTTTTAAATACTCAGCCTGCATTTGGTCGTCAAAAGTATACGTTTCAATTTTTTTGTAATATTCTTCTTTAGCTTTTATTAATCCATCAAGGTCTAATTCATTTTGCTCAAATTGCCTTTTTGCTGTTTTCCAATTAAAATCTTTAAACGGGTCTTTGGCAAGCAAGTTGTTTCCATCCCTTAACTCAGGTCGGCTTAGCTTGTAAGCAGCGGTTCTTTCTTCATCAGTGTCAGGTAGCAGGTATTTTAAGGCATCATACACGTCTAACAATGCCTGCATTGACGGAGTTATTGCTTTGGTATACTTGCCTATCTCCTTGACTATATTTTTACGCTTTCCAATCAATTCATCAATCTTTACTTTTTGAGTTGTTTTATCAATGTCTTCTTGAGTGCCAAACATGTCAGGGTAAACCACGCCAGGCATTGTGCGAAACTTATCTTGCTCTTTAACAATTTCAGTCTGCATCTCAGTGGCTTTCTTATTGTATTCTTTAAGGTTGGCAAAGTGCTCATCTTGAATGTCTTTTATTTGTTTCATCGCAGCTTTTATGTCTTCTTCGCTTTCAGGAAGCATATATCCGATGGTGCTGCTTGAAACCATTTCACTAATACTGCCCAAAACGCCTTGTGCACTGTCAGGTCCTTTTATTTTTATTTTTTGCAATGTTTTTCTTGCATCTTCTAATTCTATATTCTTGTAAATTGCCCTTGTTTTTAGCACCTCTTTACGTTGCTCGCCAAGCAATTTCATATTTTCTGCAAGCTTGTCATTGTAATTAACCAAATTGTCTGCGGTGTATTGGTATGTTTCCTTTAATTCATTTTGTGCACTGCCAAGCAAGATTGTCTTGTCTTTTGAAAGCTCAGAATTTCTACTTTCCTCTTCTTTTAATTTTATATAAGTATTTAAAACCTTTATTTCTTTTTCAGTATTCAAAACCGCTGTGTGTGCACGCTCAACGTTAGCTTGTGCCCAGTCTAATTGTGCTTGATGCGCATCTTCTGCAGCTTTTTTATACTTTCCATAAATGCCGATTGCAATTGTAGCAGCAGCACTAATGCCAAGTATTATCAGGTTTTGTTTCATTGCTACATCGCCTGCTTTTAACGCTGCAGTAACTGCCATAATCGCCCGCACAAGACCATACAGCCCAGCAGCAGCAATAGGAATGCCGATTGTCCATTTATCAAAACCATACATTACATTTGTTAATGGTGTTAAAATTCCACTTAATGCTGTAATCAATTCGCCAGCAGACAAGGAAGCAGAAGAAATTGCACCTCTAAAACGCTTTAATCGCATGTCAGTTGTTTCAAGCTGTCTGTTAAATGCTTCTTGTGTTGCACCGCTGGCATTCATCATTTGATTGTAGTTTTCTTGCCATTGTGTATTAGATGTTATCGCTGTTGCCATTGCCCTAAAGCCACGCACAGAGCCAGCAACCCTTGAAATCTCTTCGTCAGTTAAAGCATTCAACTCTTCAATCGTTTTAGCAAAGCCACGCACTTTAACTTGTGCAATGTCTAAAGAAATGTTATGTCTGTCCAAAACGTCCTGCGCCTGCTTTGTTGGTCTGACCATGCTGGCAAGCAACTGTGCCAAAGAGGTAATCGCAACGTTTGTTTGAATTCCGTTTAATGTCATGGTTGAAATTGCAGCAGAGACTTCCTCAAAGGTAATTCCAAGCAAGCTGGCTGTTGAAATAACCTTGCCAATATTTGGTGCAAATTCCTGGACACTTGTCTTTCCATATTGTATTGTTTTGAAAAACACGTCAGAAACATGGGTAGCATCGTCAACTGACATTTTGTATGAATTTAAAATAGTTGTCAACAAATCAAAGGATTGCGACAATTCTGTCTTGCCAGCCACCGCCATTTGCTCCGCTGTTTTCATTAATTTTGCTGTTTCAGAAGGTGTAAACTGTGCAGATACAGACTGGTAAGCAGCTTTTGCAATATCCTCACCATGGAAGCCAAGCTCTAACGCACTACGCATTGCCGGCATTAGTGGTTGTGCACTTCTACCTGACGCAATGCTTGTTATTCGTGCTAATTCGGCTTCAAAAAGCACTGCATTCTTTCTGCCCTCCCGCAAGCCTTGATTGATTGCATCAAAGACTTTGTAACTCATTTTAGCAGTCATTACAAAAGCAATTCGATTAAACGCAGAATCCAAGGAAGCAGCATTTTTGGCAGCATCTTTTATTTTTGTAAGAATATTTTTAACTGGTTCTTCAAGCTTTTTTGCTGAACTTTCAATCTTTGTTAAATTATCGACAAGCTTGTCGGCTTCTTTGGAAGCTTGTTTTATTTTCTCTGTTACAATTTTTGCACTTTCTTCAAGCTCTTTCATTGGGTTTTGCTTAGCTACCTTTTTAATCATGTCTTCTATCATGGTATTAAGCTTTTTAACACTGCTATTGTCAAGTTGCAGTTTTGTATCTATGTCAAGTGACATTTTAATCTGTCTATCAGCCATTATTTGCCTCCGAAAATGCTTTATATTGGTTTATAACTAATTCTAATAATTCATTCAATGCTAAAGAGTATTTAATCTCCTTGTAGATATCAGCAATGTAAACAATCTTGCCATTAAACATGTTTTCATAGTTTGGTTTAAACTTTTTGTCCATTGCCAGGTATTCTCCTATTGCTTTTTTTAATTCACTACAAACAATCTCTTCTGCATGGTACATTGCCTCAGAAAACGATAAAGTGTAAACAATGCTTGCAAAACCGTTTTCAACAAGCAATCTCATTCTGTCCCAGTAGTAATTTCCCCGAAAATGTTTAATTCCTTCAGTTTCGCTTCCATCACTTCCGCCATCTTTTGAGTAGCCATGTCTTGTCGCTGTCTCAATTCGTAACTCAATCTCATTGCGAAAGGCTGCAAATTCTTTCCTAATTTGGTAAAAAAACCAGCAATTACCCTCAATGCTTTCTCATCTGTTAAGCCTTCTGTGTCAGCATCTTCATTTATGATTGAAATAAATTCTATAATGTTATCTGAGCTTAATTCAGTTACCACAATGAAAGCCATTTCTTCAGGGTTTACCTCTGTTGGAATATCTTCTACACCATGCTTTTTTAAAAAATTCATCACTCTTCCAAGTGTGCCTAAATTTGTTGCATTCTTCTTCATTTAAATATCTCCTTTTTATTCTTGTCTATTATTTTTTCTACAATGTTGGCATAATCTTCTGCTGCAAAGTCCTCATACCAGTCTAAAACAATGTCGCTTGTTGGCTCTGCATCTGTCTTGATTGGCAATGAACCATACGGGCTGTTACGCTTATAAATTATATGCGAACCAGTTACTCTGTGTCTGGTTTTTAACATTGTTTGCACAATCCGTGTTGCATCCATAAAGCTAACATTAAACTTAATTATTGCCCAGTTTACAAGCTCTTGAAAGCTGGCATCATTGTAACGCTCATACTTATTCCATCGTCTATCATACCTGAAAGCTCTATCGGTTTTTGCTTCTGGCATGCTTTGGTCGCCGATTTGCAAGCCGATTTGCTTTGTTGTGTTGTTGTAATTGCTTCTGATATAACTACCTGACCTACGAATTGCTTTAATCATGCCACCTGTTGTATAATGGTTTTTTTCTTGCATCACACTTTGATACTTTTCTATTATTTTATTTCTTGATGTTTGCAAAAAAGGATTTGTTGGAGAGGTATCATCAAAAACATTCTGCACTGATTGCTCTGTATTTGCTTTGTATGCTGGCAGGAATACTTTATTAAAAATATCTTTTATTCTATTGGTAAAGATTGTTGCAAAGTTGTCAGTAAACTTATCAACCGCTGCAACTGGCTCGGTAGTCATTAAAACAGAAGCTTTTTTATTCATTATTCAACTCAATTATCGATTCAATGTTGTGTGTCTTGTAGCTGCCTAAAACGTCTTCAAATATCAATGTTTTCTCTTTGGAATGCAAACTGAATGTCTGTTCAACGCTGAGCAATAACAATTCTGCATGCTTTTTAGCTGCACTAATGTTTGCATCGCCTTCTTGATACCTTTGTGCCACACGCAATGCAATGTCTGCACCGATTGGATATGACCCGCCAGCTGTATTGACCTTGTTTAATCCGATTGCATACACAAAAAGGACTGGAAAGTCGCTGTTATTGTAGTCAGTTGAAACAATGTTATTCCTGACAGAGCCAAAGCCTTTGTATTCATCGCTTGCCCGCTCGGCTGCATCTTCACTCCAAAAGTCAGTGTCGGACTTGATTGCTTTTATCAATTCATCAACTCTGTCTGCACTGATATTGTTTGTTTCAATTAGTGGCATGCTTGCCTCACTCTTCCAGCATCTTTACAAAATCCAAGCCACGCTCATCTTCAACAGTAAACTCTGTTTGTCCGATATCGTTGCTAACAATGTTTAAACCTGTAAAAGGATTGATATTGGCTATGTAAAAATGATTATCGCCAAAACGGTCAACAAACAGCAAGCCAACATTGTTTTGTATGTTTTTTATTAACTTTCGCAGTTCATCCGCCAGCCCAGCAAGTGTAAAGTTTGCTGAAACATTGTTACTAACAACAATTGTATTACTGCTGGCAAGCTTTTTCACGTCACCTTTACTGTCTGACATTGTCAATCCTTCAAGCACTGCACCAAGTGGCAGCAAAGAGCAGTCCAAAGTTTCATCATCATTGTTTGAGTAGTCTTTTAACATTAAACTCCTTAACGAATTAATGACAAAATTATTGTTACTTATTTTAACATGTCCGCCTCTATTAGGTACTGTAATAAACATAATTCCGCTTTGATTATTGCTTTCAGGAATTGTTACAGTTATATCGTTAATCCCAGTATAAACATAAAGCCCGCTTTCCTCGCCAATTGTAGCACCATCTGTTAAGTGTGTTTCATTCAAGTTATCAATGTTGTCTTTTAACATTTTATGAATTTTAGTACCATCAATTAGCTTACTGATATAATCATTGCTTATCATATCCAGGTATACATTGTAAAACCTTTTCTTTAACTGGCTACTTCCTATAGTGAATGCCATAATTCCTCCTGTTTTTTGTTTTGCATTTCATTAATTGCTTGTTAAAATAGCTTGCTAAAATAACTTGTTAAAATAGGGAGCCGAAGCCCCCTGTTTCATAAGCTATAACATTATGCTCCCGGTGCAATGGTTGTAATATCATCAGCAGGTATTTCCCTTACGCCTGACATTGCTACCTGATTTAGAGCATTTGAGTTGATTGTCAAGGTAGGGAATACATTAACATTCTTTATCACCCAGTCATCCGCAGTTGGTGCAATAAAGTTTGCTTGCTGGGTAAAAACAACGGTTGTATCCTTGTTTACAAGTGTACGCAATGCTTCAACGTTTGCTTTTGTTACCTCCAAAACGGTAAAGTCAATGTTTGCATTCTTGCTAATTACTGGTTTATTGCCAATCATTAATTCTTGCTCATCGCCTTTTTCCTCACGCATAGAGCCGCCAGCATCGCACGCACCAACTTCTGTGTAGTTTGCAAAATCCGTGCCTGCTTCGCTTTTAACAAATACTCTATAATAATTTTTCTTTAATTGACTTGTTCCTGTTATAAAAGCCATCTTAAACCTCCAGTTCTTCTACTATTTCATCTTCTGTTTCATCCAGCTTGACTAAGCGGTGCTTTATTAGCAGTGCAAAATCCTTGTCAAGAATGCCAACTGCTTGACCTTTTTCATAGGTCTTGTCGCCATAAAGCATTCTTTTTAAAGCTATGCAGTTGTGAACTATTTCACGCTTTGCTGTTTTGTCTTTTTGCTGGCTTGTTTTGTTTTTATCTGCCACAAATCCTCCTATATTAACTATATTAACTATATTATACCACTATTATGCCAAAATCGCCTGAGCCAGTGTATGCAGCACAAGCCGACACTGCCATCTTCCAAAAGATAGCCTGGTAACGCTCCATGCTGATTGTGCCAGTTGGATTTAGATTGCCATCACCAAAGCTAACTCGGTCCAAAGCCACGTTGCCCATTTCAAATTCCTTTATGCCAACAACAGCATAGTACATTATGAAATAAGCTTGCGCAGTTTCCAGCTCACGACGCATCAATTGGCTTTCTGTTAAGTCTTCAAAAGGAATAAAGCCAACCTCGCCTTCAACATACAAGTCTTCTGGCAGGTTGACAAATTCCCTAAATGTACTTTCGCCTACTTGTTTCCGAAGGGTTGCCTGTGCAGGAGATATGTACTGTTTTACCTTCTCTTTCACTTCACCCTTTAGGTTGAACATGCTAATCGCTTTCTTGTAGGCACTCATGTTATACTTCCTTTGCTATACCTGCTTTAATCAAGCCTTTTGCAACCTTAGCATCCATTTCAACAACTTCGTTTTTGTCATAGTACTTTCTATCACCGCCGCAATAGTTGGTAGCCATGCGCACTTTGATTGTTTCAACTTTAGCTGGTTCAACTGGCTTTGTTTCAACTGGCTTTGTTTCAGCTTGTTTAGTTTTGGTTGTTTTCTTATTATTCGTCATTGTTTTCCTCTTCCTCTATTACCTTGACAAGCCCTTTATCTTTGTAACGCTCAGCATCGGCTTCCAACATTTCTGTGTAATCACCCTTATTGTAAAGCACGCCACGATAGTTAGTATTCATCAGAAATTGAACCAGCAAGTATTTTGTTGGCTCTGTGTCTTCTGGCAAGTCAATGTAGGTAGTCAGGTAGGTATTGTTTAACATTGCATACTCTCTTGCATTTAGCAAAGCATACTCATTTTTATGATACCTGATACCATTGTAAATTATGCTCATTACCATTTTTACTGGCTTTAACTCTTCTGGATTGATTGGCTCTTCTACTGCAATCAGCACTTTTGAACTTATCAAGTCCTCAATGCTTTCAAATTGTGTAAAGTTTTCATTATCCAAGACTGCATAAGTGCCTTTCTTGTAGTAAACGTCTTTCCCTTGGTCAGTAAAGTCAACCAAAAAACGATACAAGTTTTCTATTACTTCTGGCTCTTCTGTGTTTTCTGGTTCAGTGCCACCACCCTCTCCATCACCAGGTTCGTCAAAAAGCCCGTAATCTTCGTACCTTTTTAACCATTCCATGCTACTCCTCCATTCTTATTGATTGGCAGTACATTATGAACGGTTTTTATAAGCAACCGCAAAACGTTGCACGATAACTGGGAATGCTAAAGAAACGTTATAAATGCTGTCAAGGGTTCTAAGTTTGGATGAGTACTCTCTTGAATAGTCAATATATCTATAATTTATCTTGATTATCAAGTCTTTTGGTCTACCCATTAAAATCATGCCAGGATAGTAATCAGTTAAACCTACAGTTACAGTCTTCTTGTAATTATGCAAGAAAGGCAGTATCATTATCTTGTATCCAGCAATGCTGTAAACTTTGCCACTTTCATACTTCGCTGTGCTTGCATCATTGCCTGCCACATAGTACATGAAATCCAAGAAGTCAGCTCTTGACATCATAAACACTACATCTTCGCCATCATGCTCAGCTGGATATGCTTTTGTCAAGTCTTCTAAGACTGTATTGATTGGCTTGAATGCACTCTTATCAGCATCCCATGTTTCAACAAAGCCGCCAGGCAGTGCTATAGTATCTGTACCAGTGCCAGGTGCCTTGTATGTATAACCATTTTTCAAGTAGTCAAGCCAGCCACGAACGCCGATGCGGGGTCTACCCATTAAAGCGGTGCCAGTATGGTTATATCCATACTCAATGTCAGTATCTCCACCAGATGCAGGAGTGCCAAACAATGCTTGTTTTAATAGCAGGTTGCTAAACACATTTCCCATTCTTCTATTGATGTCAACCATCCAGTTTGCAGAGTTTTCAATTGCTTGCAACTGTGTGCGGTTTATTCTGTATAAAAACAACATTGGCTCAAGATTAACGTCATAGCCTATATTGTTGAAATTAGCAAGATTGCCAGCTGTAGTAAAAGGGTCGACCCCTTCTTCTGCTTGCACAAGCATTCCATTCCCGTCATACACGTTTACTACTGAACGCATTGTTGAAATTCTGTCGACAAAAACTTCGTTCAGAAAGCTACTTTGATTAACAACCAAATCAACCATTGTATTTCCTGCATCAATGTCAAGTTGGCGGGTTGCATTTTGGTCTAAAATGTTCATGTCCGCAGCTGGTGTAGTGTAATCCTTTTGAACGTCATCTGTTTTTTGATTTGAAAGCCCTAAAATCTCTTTGATTGCTTTAGTTACGTCAGTTTCCTTGCTTAACAATTCCATGTTTTCTGCTGCATTGTTTATATTACTCATTATCATATCCTCCTAAAAGTAAATTGAATTCTTTTTTCTTTGGTGCTGCTTTTTCCACCGTTTGCTCTGATTTCATTGCCACATCTTCCAGCTCATCAATTCGATTAGCGGAAGCCTTTATAACCTTTGACGATTCAACAGAAAACTTTTCTAAGTCTTGAATTCTTTTTTCTGTTTCATCAATGACGTCCATTCTTTTTTCAAGCTCGCCAAGCTTGTCCATTAAGTTCGCAACCGCAGCTTGCAATTTATCTTGCTTGCTGTCTTGCTGCTCTTCTTGTTTTGCTGTTTCTTTTGACATTTCATCCTCTTTCTTCTTGTGTTTTATAATGAAATCCATGCTGTTTATTTTGGATATAAACTGGTATATTGAGGTTATCATTTCATTCTTCTTTGCTTCAGGAGTATCATTCTTGTATAAAGCATCGTTTAAAGCATAGTATAATAAATCTAAATACCAGCCAACATTATTGTTTTCGTCGTTATAAACCTCATCATTAAAATCCTTTTGTACAAAGCCCAACGCTTCTAAAATGCTATTTGCTACAGATTTTAATGCACCATATTTTACGATATTACCATTCTCGTCAACATCAACATTGACTTCCCGTCTGGTTGTCTTGCCAGCTAATGAAAAGCCAGTAAACTCACCAGATTTAACCTTCTGCCATGCTTCGTCGGTTGCTTTAATTGCAAGCACCCAAGAGCCTTGTTTTACCATCCTGCCAGCTATTTCAGTGTCTTTCTGCAAGACATAGCTTTCAACGGGCACGCCTAAATTGCTGACAAAATCATGTTCGCCATCAATATTTCTGAATGTTGACAAGAATTCATGAGCAGCTTTTTCAATATCTTCTGCACTCATAAACTCACCATCCGCATCCAGCTTGTCAGGCGAATACACAATTCCATAAACAATTTGCTTTTCATCCAAGTCTGTAAACGCCATATCTTCTTGCTTGACGACAAGGGATATGGTATGTTCCCCTTTGGATTTAAGCATTAAAAAGCTTTCCTCGTTCGCAGGGTTTTGTACAAGTGAAACATGAGTTACCGTTGTATTTGTGAGTTGCTTTACCTTCTTTTTTGTTTTCACTTATCCTCCTAAATGGTTATTAAGTTTTTACACATTTGTTTGTGTAATATCTTTAGTTGGGTCCAGGTTGGTCATGTCATCAGGATTGATTGCCAAGTTATCATCTGACTTAGGAATTCTGACAATTTTATCATATTCTTTGCCACTTAATTCCAACCTTCCGCAGTCCCGCCTTGCCTCATTTATTGATATTACGCCCATATCCAGGTAGGTTTTATGGACAATTGCTAAATCTTTTTCATTTATCAAGCTAAGCTCGTTGAAAGATATTATATCTTCTTCGTTATGATTAAACTCTGTCGACAGAATGCTATTTAAACTATGCTCAAATTCTTTCTTTTCTGCATTGATTATACATTCTACAAGGATTTTCAACGCACCTATTGCTTCGTTACCCGAGCCAAGACTGCCAGCCGATGCGATACCAAGTATCTTTGGTGGCACGCCGTGTATCTGTGCAATCTCATCACGATTATCAAGCTTTGTATTCCTAAAGTTTTCATCAACAATCTTTGAAATTTCCTTTATTTCTACCCTTGCTTCCGTGCTGCCAAGTGTCAGTGTTACTGCTTTGTGTGCATTTTCAACCCCTTTTGCATGCGACAAGTTTCTTCTTATCTCATTTTTCTGCTCTTCTGTCAGGGTTGTACCCGTTACAACTATAAAGTAATCAGGTCTTGCATTGTTTGAGAAAAAGTTCAGAATGTAGTTAGTTATTGTATCATTTCCAACAATTGCTTTTATGCTTGAAACATAGTTTGGCACGCCATAAAACCGTGAGACAGGGTTGTAGTGGTCATGGACATACAGATACCTTCCTGGCTTGTTTTGATATGCGTAAGGCTCGTATTCAATCATGCTACCCATGCCAGTTTGCAATAAATACTTGTCAACATATATGCTGTTTTTCTTTTGCTTTACATAAACATCTTTTGCTGGCACATGGTAAAAGCTAAGCTTGCCATTTAGCTTAACTATTTCAAGTGCATACCTGCCAAAAATCTCATAATCAATTCTTAATTTTTTACAAAGGCGAATGAAAGTGTCTTGTGCAATGTTATTTGGTCTTTTTAGAAAGTCTTTAATCTTTTTTGGGGTTCCTCTTTTTGTTTCATACCCCAGCCCGCATACAAGGTTTGTTTTTAATTCAATGCAAAACTTGTGTGTAGAATTAAAGTCAAAAAGCCTGCTTAAGTAATTCATGCTGTATGGTGGAGGCACCACGCCAACCCCGTCGACAGGCATAATTGTTTCTGACGCAAAGTAGTTAACTGACTTTTTTACCTCTTCTACCTTGTTGTTAGTGTCTATTGCAAATATTATTTCATTCATCATGCCTCCTAATACCAAATATAGTTGAATATAAAATATTGTCAAGTTTTATTTTAATTATTTTTCTATTGCCATTCATTCTTTACTCCATTGGCTTAATCCTGGCTTCGATAAACGCTATTTCATCAGCATTCAAACCATATTTCTTGTATAACATGTCATCCGTCCATTGCTTGCTAAAGTCTTGTAGCGGTGCAAGCTGGAAGTATTTTCTTGACCCGTCTTGCGTATTTTTAATTAAAAATATCATAAATCTAAAAAACTTTGTTTTCATATATGAAACAACATTATCTGCTTCTTGCTGGCTTGCAAAACTGCCTATGTATAAAAATGTTTCTGTACAGACTGAACCTGGCTTTCCAACAAATGGTTTATTTATTATTTGGTGATACAAGTTGCTGCCACCACCATAAGCATTCGTTATAAACACTTTCCACTTGTCTATTAAATCAGGATTTTTTTTAATATTATTTCTATCAATATATCCAACCTGCTTTCTTGCATACAGTTTAACACTGTTTAAAAACGGCTGTGCATAAAAGTCTTTAAAGTTGGTTCTCATGTTAAAAGCATTCCTATTATAAACTATGTCAGAAAAAGGACTAAAACCATTCTTTAAAACTTTATCAAGAATGCTTATGCCACGATTGTAACGAATGAAAAAATTAAAGTTTTTGTACTTTAAATACCTGCTTGCTTCTGAAACAATCTTTCCTTGAGAATGAGAGACAATATTACACTTGCCAGCGTATTCATTATCTCTTAAAAAATAGCACACGCCACCACGCAGCTCAATATTATCAAAGCATTCTTTAAAGTCGCAATAGTCATGCAACTCTTTTATACAAGTATCATTTATCATTTGTTTTCTAAAATCATTTAATCCTTTACCACCAGTGTACCACCTGGCAGGAATTACCATTACAATAAATCTACTATTGTCAACAATTGCTTTATTTATAAAATGCTGATACACTGGTCTTGCAGAAGCACCAAAACCACCATCCATTTCTTGGTAAGGTGGGTTTGTTATGATTAAGTCAAAAGAAACACCAGTAAACAAGTTATCCTTTAGGTAATCACCACAGACAATATTGCTTTCCATTATTTCTAACATTTCAACAATGAAACCACGCTTATATCCATCTAAATAATGTACTATTTCTGACAACAATCTATTCTTAGCTTCCTGCACGTTATCAGGTAAAATGTCAATACCTTTTAAACTCTGAATGCTTTTTCTTATATAATCAGTTGTTTTATTTGGCTTGCTTAATCTTCTTCTAAGTATCTCTATAAGAAAGTTACCGTTGCCACAGCATGGCTCAAGAATGCTTGTATCCTCATTGATTATTTCATTATTTACTAAGTCACACATGTCAGAAACCAACCATGCTGGCGTAAACACTTCTCCAAATTCTTTTATTCTTTCTTTACTTTTTATCATATTAGCCTCAATTCTTGACCTCGTTATTTATAAACTCTATTTCACTGTCTGTTAAACCATACTTTTTATAAAGCATGCTATCTGTCCAGTCAGTATCAAAATCTTGCATCGGAACCATTCTGTAGACACGCCTATTGCCATTTTGTGTATGCTTTAAAAGCTTTATTAAAAATTTAAAAAACTTTGTTTCTACATAGCTTTTAATGTTCAACAATTGCTCTTTGGTATAATCATATTTATCAGGTGTACAACCTATCATGATAAAAGACCTTGAACATAAGCTATTTGGTTCACCTAAGAAGGGTTTATTTATTATCTTGCCATTAATTGACCCACCATAAACAGCATGTATGTATAACTTGTTAGCTTTTACCAGTTTAAAATTCTTTGCTATTTGCTCTCTTGAAACAAAACCATAAGGAACACCGTGTGTCTGCTTTGTAACATAATACTTATACTGAAACTCATCTGTTTTTTCAAGATTGTAATCCTTCCAGCTTGATTCAAAGATATTTTTATTGTGCATAAAGCAAGACTTGGAAGAAACTATATCATAAAAACTATTGTCTTTGAAATACATTCCTTCTTTATCAATTATCTTGTCTATAATTCCATAAGCCCTAACATCTCTTATTGTAGCATTTATGTTATATTCATCAAGAAAACCCTCCCTTTTGTAAACTTTCTTATTTACATGATAAAAGTATTCACATTTGTCTTCATATTCTCTATCCCAAAGAAAATAACAAACGCCACCAGCAATATTAACCCCAGTAAAGCATTCCCTACTATCACGGTAATCGTGTAACACTTTATAATTCCTTGCTGCAATCATTTTATCAAGCCATATTTTTGGCACTCCATTTACTGATTTAGTCATCCATCTTGAGGGTATTAGAAAAACTACTTTTTTTTTGCTATATTCTATTGCTCTATCAAAAAATTCAGGATAAGCTGCATTAGCCCTGCCTTTATTACCATCCTTTTTTACAACATTCTTCTGATAAGGTGGATTTGTAATAATCAAGTCAAACTGTATTCCTGCAAACGTGTCATCTTGTAAAAAGTCAGCATAGACAATGTTTTTATCTATTATATCAAGCATTTCTATTAAAAACTCATCGCTTGCACCGTTTAAAACACGCACCACCTCAGCACGCATTCTTTTCTTAGTCTTGTAAACACTGTCTTCTTGTATATCAATACCATACAAGGTCTGCAAGCTTTCTTTGATATGCTGCACCGACAAGCCATGTATGCTTAATCGCCTTTTAAGTATTTCAACAAGAAAATTGCCATTCCCGCAGCATGGTTCCAAAATCTTTGTAAATGTATTACGAATTTCACGGTCAACCAGGTCGCACATATCGGACACAAGCCAAGCAGGGGTAAAAACCTCGCCAAAATCACGCACTCTTTCTTTACTTTTTATCATATTATAAACCTAAATTAAAACATTTCAAACAGATTGCTTGCACAGAACCTTTTGGCAAGAGAGCATACACTGTCTGCAGCATCGTCATGCAAATTCCTTCTTTCCTTTTGGAATGAATACAATTCACGCATGAAAAAAGCATAGTCGCTGGACTTGTCAATCAGTGCATCTTCTATGAAATACACAGAGCTTAATACCAAGCTGCTGTTGACTAAAATCTTTGTTATTTTGTTAGCAGATGTACGCAGTGCCTCATAAACAAAGCCATCAAAGATTGTATCTTTCAGTCTGTCAATTTCGCTTTGAAACATTATTTTATCATGCTCGCTGGCTGTTGGCATTCGTGCCTGCAGTTGACTTATCCTGGCACGCATTTCATTATTTTTTTCAGTCAAGCTATTTGAACACAGTTCAGCAAAATACTTGCCACCATTGTTGCTTTCAAACACTGCAAGCTCAATTCGATGCTCCAAAATCTTATCAGCAACCATTTTTCTACTTATTTCACTTCTTTCTTTGGTAAAAAGCACGTCAACAATGTAAACCTCGCCAAGCCCCATATCCCAGTACCCGATTGGCATGGACAAGCTGTCTGCACCCTCATCTGCCACGTCGCACCAAGCCACTACTTGATAACGCCTGCGGTCTGTAAAGTTGTATTCGGCTGGGTCAAAACGCATTAAATCTTCTTTTTTAAACAGTCTTTCATTCATTCCCTCAACTTTTTGGCGATACAAAGCATTCCACATGTTTAATCTTGCAGTGTTAGCAAAGCCACGCTTTATCTCTTGCATCTTCTCTGTTGAAATAATGCTTTCGCAAGAAGAATTGCCTTCCTCGTTCTCAATGTCGAATGTTACCTGGTACCAGTCGTCTTCGGAATCTAACAATCTGCTACACAAGTCATCCTCGCTCCATCTTGCCATGATTATTATTTCACACCCGTAAACATTCTCACCTATATCAGCACGTGAGCGGTGCACTGTTAGATACCATGTCAGCAAGTCTTCGTTGAAATTGGCAGAGTAAGCAGCCTCTGGGCTTTTGATTGGGTCATCCAAAATCATTGCCAAGTCGCAACCCTTGCCAGTTATACTACCCGCAATCCCTGCACAGAAGTAAGCCACATCTTTAGATGTTTTCAAAGCCCATGAACTTAAGGCTCTTTTGTCTCTTGACAGTTTTAACTCAGGTGCTATTGCATTCAGCTTGCCAGCCACAGAGATTATATCTTCTTCTATCTCCCCTTCTACATTCGGCGACTCAATCATGTTTCTGATGTCTCTGCTAAATTTTTCTGCCAGTGTTGCATCGTGTGTGTTTCGCATTACTGCACCTTCTGGATAGTGCCACAAAGCCCACACAACCAGGATTGACACCATGAAAGACTTGCCAAAACGTGGGAAGATGTTAATCATTACTTTTCTGTATTTCTTGTACGCAGGGTCGCCAGTCAAGCTGTATATTATACATTTTTGCAGCACATCAGCATACCTAATTCTTTCTGTCTGCTCATCTTTGAAAAAGCTGGGGTATAGATACTTGCAGAAATTCCAAAACCCTTGCGGATTTTCTTTACGCATGGAAGCAATTAATTCATCACGCCTCTTTGCTTTCTCTTTGGCTATTTGCTTCAATAAATCTTGTGCAATGATTTTGTTTTTCATTCCTCATCCCTTATCATTCCGTTTATGTCATTTTCTAAGGCCTGCAATTCTTGATAGTTCATCTTGCTTGGGTCTTTATTCATTACAATGTTTAAAATCTTGTTGGAAGAGCCAGTCTGTTTTTCACCTGACTTGTCTTTCACAATATCATTCAAGGTTGCAAAGTCTTTTATTGTTGGAAAGTACTGGCCCTCAGCAATGTTTTTGGATATTGCATTGTAAACCTGGTCTTGCAATTTTGCACTGTTGATAACGGAATTAAGCTCTGACTTTGCCCGCTGGAATAGCAACTCGCCTTTCATTTCTTGTATTTCATTGGCTCTGTAGGTCTTTTTCTCTATATCCCACTTTTCCTTTGTTGCCAGCTGTCTTATTGCATCGATTGGTGCATTATATGCTTCAGCAAGCTCTTCTAACGACTTTTCCCTGCCAGAGGTAATGTATTCCGTGCGTATTTCCCGTGCATGAATTATGTCCAAAATGTCAGGCTGTGCAGCAACCAGTGCTTGCTCTTTTTGCTTTTTGGCTTTAATACTCTTCTTCAAACTCTTCTTCATCAAAATCAAACTCCTTTTCTAACTCCCCTTCTTCCCAGACTGCTTCAAATTTTTCTGTATTTTCTTTATTGAAAAAACGGTTATATTTGTCTGCTCTTTTTAGGGTTGTTTTATTAAAGATTGCTTGCAAATAAGCATTTGCTTTATTGTTGATATTTAAAACATAAGGATTTGCTACATAAACATTGGTTCGTGCAACGGATATCTGTGCCAGCACGCCATACGCCACAAGCTCAGCAATTGCACCTTTCACAGTGTGTGTGCCAAAGTGGACTGCTATTTGCGCATCAGACAAAGGAGAAATCCGTCCATCAGAAAAACGCAATGCAATCATGCCAGTATCAGGGTCAATCAACTTGCAAAGGTTGAAAAAGTGCATTCTTGTATTCTTCTGTAATGCCATCTCCCAAAACACAGGGTTTGTAACGATTGCACCTTCTGAATTAACCTTGCCGATTTGATTTGGTTGGAATTCTATTTCAAACTCTTGCAACGGTTGCTTTTTTCTTTTTATTGTATTGTTTGCTACAGTTTTTGCTGCAGTTTTCTTTATTTTGTCTTCTTTATTGTCCATAATTCACATCCATAACGTATTTCATTATTTCTGTTGGCTTGACATGCCTGATTGGTGAGTGGTCATACATGTAGCAAGAAATCCAGCCATCATTCATTAGATTGTAGATTTGCTGTACATGTATTTCACCGTTAAACAAGTCACACAGGCTTTTAACATCCATATATTCTGGCAACTCCATCTTAAAAAGCTCTTTAAGCTTTAAAACTGTTGCTTTTGAGACTGATATGTTCATTTTATCCTCCTTTGAACATTATTCTATTCTGTATACAATTTAACTTATTTACAAATGATTGTCAAGTATTATTTTATTTTACCAGCAGAAAAGCTTCTATCCTGCATTGCAAGCCATTAAATCGTAATTGATTAATGTATTACAAAAAGCCTTTTACTATCCCTCATATCTTAGAGCCTTTCAGTATATTAAGTTATTTTATATTCCACACATTCCAACCAACCAACCACACAGTTTTAAGCAATATACGCACACACACAGTCAAGGGAACAAGCAGGATAGCACCAGGATAGCACGTTTGTAGGATAGCAAGGTTTTAGGATAGCACATACCCAGGATAGCACTGTTGCAGGATAGCACCAGGATAGCACGTTTGTAGGATAGCAAGGTTTTAGGATAGCACATACCCAGGATAGCACTGTTGCAGGATAGCACACACACACACAGACACGACTTTAGGATAGCAAGCAGGATA
>JALOAG010000015.1 GCA_023228875.1 Bacteroidia bacterium
AGGATATCATTGCAACTGATGGTGATGTTAAGGCAATCCTAAAAGATGATGAGCAAGTTTTGTTCACAGGCTATATTTCAACTAACTTTAGTTGGACAATTACCCAAAGAGGAAAGCAAGCTTTAGAAATAACAATTGAAGATATTGGCTCTCGATTATTAGGAAAATCTTTTATCAAAAATGGTAGACACTTGTTCAACTGTAAAGCAGATGAAGCGATCTTACAAATCTGTAATGTTGCCAACATTGTTGTCAGTGATAAAAACTATCCATTAAATCATAAGATCACTAAGTTAGTTGATAGCTCTGTTACCTGTAAAGAACTTTTAGAAAAGTTGGTTTATGAATTAGGCTATGTTTATTATTTTGATGAGTTAGGCCACCTTAGGCTTTTTGAAATTAATTGCTCCAACTTTGCGGACCTTCCAATTTTAGACAAAGATGATTTGTATGTTGTTGGAGGAAAAGCAATCTCACTTAATAAAAAGATACGTAGCTATAAAAGTGCCAGAGTCTCTTTTAAGCAATTAGGGACTGCTAGTAATTATCTAGTTTATCGCAACACTACCGGGCAATCAGAAACTTATCCATACTGTAATTTCAACCTAGAAGGAAATCATTATTTTGATGGAGTTGAGTTTTATACATTACAGCAATGGATAGAAAATCAAATAGATACCTTTGGCAACTCTCCTTTAATCGAAGCCTGCAATGCATCCAGTGAATCTTCTATAGTTGGCAGTAATGAAATAATATCAATTTCGAATATCACAGTCGACTTTGTCGCCCAAAGTGGAAGTATTAGTTGCAACATAACCAAAGCCGGTGGTCCATATTTACAAATAGAAGCTCACAATAGTTCACAGTTGCCCTACTATATAACAAAGATGGATGCCTATGCAGATATCATTTTTGTCAAAGACTTAAACATACTTAGAACTGCAGATGTTATTGAAGGAGATGAAAGTTCAGACAACTTAATAAGCGAAGAACTTGAGTTTGTTCACAGTAGAGCTTTGGCACAAGAACATGCCAACAGACTATGCCAGTACCATCGATATGCAAATTCACAATACACTTTTTACTCCAAAAGAGATCTTGATTTAGGTTCCATAGTAAAAGTAATTGATAATGCATTTAGTAATCTAAACGTAAACGTCTTACTGGTTGCAAAAACTTACACAGATGAAAGTGCCATAATTAAATATTCTGCAGTTGGGATTTCACAATTTGATTTAAATGCCTCTGTCCATTCTCAAAGTATTAATAAAGGCCAAAGCGACTTTATGGGCCAAAAAGGTCCTGCCGGAGAAGATGCTTTAATTCTTCAAGTTATTTCAAGCTTTGGGACTGTTTTTAGGATGAGTGAACCCTTCGAAACTACACTAAGAGTCCAAGTATTAAAAGGTGGCAATGACATAACAGACAGCTTCTCAGATTCTGATTTTAGATGGTATAGAACTTCCTCTGATTCACATTCAGATGCGTTATGGAATAGCAAACAACAGTCTAAAGGCACTAAAGAACTAGTAATTACACAAAATGATGTAACCGAGAAAAGTACTTTTTTCTGTGAACTTATAAAGGAAACATAAAATGGCAGCCCTTGTTGGACAAATTACAATAATGGATTTTAACGATCCTATTCAGTTAATTATTGAATCTTCTGGTGGAGCAGTTTTCAAAAATGGAATTGGCCACAGCAGTCTTGTTGCCAAGCTTTTTCAAAACAACAAAGAAATAGATGAATCAGGAACTAAATATAACTATAGCTGGAAAGTTTTAGATAAAGATGGAAACTTACGCACCTTTGCCGATGGTAGTCCTTTCAAAGTTGGTAAGACAATATCCGTTGGTATTGATGATGTTGAAGGAAAGTCAACTTTTGTTTGTTCTATCAGTTAAAGAAGGAGATAACAAATGGCTATTAGTACTGGCCAATTAACAATTACCCATATTCTAGACGGCTCATTTTATGAAGAGCAATTTGCTTCAAGTTCATCTCACACTGATGCTCCTATTGAAGGTTGGTCTTTTACTGTGCCTGAAGAACAATCAGATCATTATGTATGGAAACGTACCAGAAAAATAAATGCAGATGGAACATTTGAATCATGGACAGAGCCAATAAGGATAACAGGCCTTGCTGGAGAAAGAGGAGAGCCAGGACCTAGTGGAACTCCTGGAGCGATTGGTGTAAACATTGATAGCTCCACTATCATTGTCTCGGGCTTTGACTCTGAAGGAGAATTTGGTTATCCCACAGGCATTATCTATTTAGGTACTTCATGCTACCTATTAGATGAAACGTCTTATACTGTCACTACCTCCGGCCAAGGTTATATTTTAGCCAATGCTTCAGGCTTAATTAGGTTTGCCAAATTAGAAGCAGAAACTTCTTTAAATACATCTTCAAAAAGAATGGTCTGGCGAGATTTCAATTCAAATGTTGAAATTACAAGTGATGTAGTTATAGGTCGGTTTTTAGTTGAAGATCTAATCATAACTAATGCAGAAATCACCCCTGCTATGAGTTTAGAGCAATTTGTACGTTCTCAGTTTATGGAAATTCTTAGAAATTCTAATGCTGATAGTGCACAGCTTCAAGCATTGGCCGAAGCTATGAATATAGATAAAATTTTCCAATCGATTGTTGCAATGGAAGCCTTTATTAAAAATCTTTGGGTATCGAGACTTGAATCAGAGCAATACACTGTTGACCCCAACGGTTATCCAGATACAGGTTTTCATCTTGATGGTATTACAGGAGTTGCTAAGATTGCTTCTTTAATGGCAAAAAACGCTGATGTTTTTGGTCGGTTTAATTCTGATGGGTTTAGAACAATTGATAAAGTAACAGGGACCACAATCCCATCTACTTCTATCGATCCAACTATTTTTAAATACTCAGAAATGTGTGAACTAATACCAGCAACCGATAGTAGATCAAGTATATCCGGAACAATAGAAGACTACACTTTTAATCTAGCAACTCGTAGAAATAATCAGAGAGTACTACTTCACTCTTTGGGAAGTGCATCAGCTAATGTAAGTCCTGCAGGTGGTTTTAGTGACCCTAAAATTTTAAATAGGATAACTCCCATCTGGTTGTTTGGCAGTCTCTTTAGAGTTGAATGGAGTCTTAGTTATACGAATAACTTCGCTCAACGCAGACTCTGGAGAAGCAAAACTGGACAAACTGCAAAGCAGATGGAGCAAGACTTAGATTATCGGGAAAATATTGGTACCTCAGATGAACCTTCTTATATATACCCTGAAAAAAGTGAAGGGGAACTTTGGTTTTCTGGTAAAGGTAGCGGAGAATATGCGGGTAGCTATTCAATTAATAGTACAAGACCTGATTTTACAATTTGGGTGCGTAACGGGGGACTTTGGGGAAGTGGGACAGCAACATGTAAATACCTAAGAGTTCTAACTAACCAAACTTTTAACGGTCTGGTCTTAACTGATGATAATAACTCTTATAAGTTTGTCGCCTTTCAACCCGATGCTTATTATCTTTCATCCTCAAAACCTTTTGAAATTGATTCTATTAATCAAGACTCACCTACTCTAAAAAAATATTGTTCAGGTAGTGACTTTTATGATTTGTTTTCTAATGTTCCTGTTGGTACAAACTCTGCTGCAACTGGAGAGATTAAAATTAATGGTAAAAATTACGCAGTCTCAAGATTAAGAAAAGATGCAGATCGGATAGTGTTTTTCACCGGAACTGAAGAAGTGTTTGTAAGCAAATTTATTAATGGGACAAGCAGTGGTGTTTATACAGAGTTAAAAATCATAAATGAAGTTGTTTTAGGAGCTATGGATGGAGGTATTGAGTCTATGTGGATAGTTCCTTGGCTTCATGCCACTTATGATATTGGACAAACTCTAAAACGATTCAGATCAATGTATCTATCCAATGAACTTATATCTGGTTCTATTCAAACAGGTCCAATTAACGCTTCAACGATAAATGCCGACACCGTATATGGGGCGGTTTTTAATTAATGAGTGTAGCTAAAGATTTAATAAAATTTTCAAACCTAGCTGGTGGAGTTGCTTGGACATTATCAGGGGATGGAGCTTTTGTTCCTCCCCTACCTACACAAAACTCTTGGAGTTCTTGGCGCAATTGGTATATTTACTCTCCCTGTTTTATAGCCACTACTTATGCAACCTATAGATTTTTAAATCAGCCAAAAATGGAAATTGCTTATTATTACGCAACAAGTTTTAGCTCTGGTTGGACACACGTTGCAACAAGAACAATAGAAGGTAACTCCGGTAAAAGAGAGTCAGTGTTTGGCCATAATGTAGAAGTAGGTCAACAACACTCAAGTGCTACTAATGGTGGCAGTGGATCTGTTTATTTTGACTTTGTTCATGGCAATAACCATTTATGGCTTTTGAGAGTCAGAAAATATAGAAATAAAGACTGGGGATGGGGCCAATTAAGAATAGCAAACATGGGTTATATGGGTGAGCAAAGATATAACGACTATTTTAAAGGTAAACTGATTAGAGCAACACCTAAAACAGCTTTGTCATCTAGTACAACCCTAACTTCAAACTCAGTTGCTATTTATAATACTGGTACAAACCTTCAGCCTTCAGATGTTTCAGCTTATTTGAATCCAGAGCTTTCTAAAGGTTCACCTATTTTATCCGGTCAAGATTGGCGATTATTAACTTAAAAAGGAATCAAGCTTATGGCACTTAAAATGCTCTTAAAAAAAGAACACAATCATCTACATTATGATTTTCCTGATGCATATTGGAGAATTGAAGATGTTAACTTTGGAAACTTAGATGGCAACACTATAGTTGTATTCAAATTGGCAGCTTATCCTAATAGAGAGTCTGCTCAAATGTTAAATCAAGAGGTGGGTAGTATTTCAGCTTTTGGAAGTCCTGCAAATACACTAATAAACAATATACTCTATGGATGGGTTGCTAGTTTCAGGGCTGATACAATATTTACTGATGGAATTCCACTTTTAGAAAGTGAACAAAGAGCTATATTATATCCTTTTGTTAAAGAATATTTGAATTTAATTGATGCGGTTGATGTGTTGGAAGATTGATTAAGTAATTAATGATAAATGCTCTAACGTCAAATCATTATTTGCATGTTCATTATACACCTAACTTAATTTGTTTTATTTTTCCGATTAAACGGAAAACATGTAAAAGATTTTGTAAACATATACTTTTAAATACTGGAGTGAAAGATATGACATACAAAATTATAATTAACATCTTTTCTAATTAATCTTTGTGTCCAACACATGTGGCTAAGTTGTGAGCAGAGGCTTAAAAACTAATAAGCCTATCAAGATCTGCTTTAAAGTTTCAAAATCTTTCTACTCACTTTAAAGGCATCGAGGAGTTTTTGTTAATTATTTCGACCAAAATACTCTTTGCCAAGCTGCCAAATATACTTATCAAGTTCCTTGAGATTGTAGTTATCTAGTCTATAGAAGCTTCGGAAATCTTCCAATATCGAATTAAAGTGAGTATAATCCTTCAAATTTTCATTATTAAAATCAGCGAAATTATCAACTCTCCGGTAATAACGTAACACCTTATCCACATAGCTATCATAAATAGGATAGCTACGTGGTTTATGATGACTGCAATACTTCGACGCAAATGAATAGAAGTTTAATACTCTATCGCCCATATCAACTCTCTTTATGTCATCCACCAAAGTTAAATCTTCATTGCTAAGACGCTCATCAATATTTAATGACAGGATATGTTTTGCAACGGGGAAAACCTTAAAGATGTTGGTGCTATAAAAATCATTAAGAACGGACACCTTAAGAAGAATATCTGAAATATTATCGTTATTAGGGCTAAGCTCCAAGAACAACAAATTAAGAGCACCCTCTTGCAAACGATAATCTTCAAGATCTTGCCAATTTGCAAGATACATTTCAACCTGTTCAACTGATGGAGGCGGAAGTACTAGCTCTGTTTCCGTTACCTCAATGACAGACTCACTTTCAAGGAATCGTCTAAATCTTCGCAAATGAGCTATATAGTTAGCTATATTTGCTTCTGCATTTCCGTTAGATTGTTGACGTAAAATATGTAGTAAAGCGTCTTTACTAAGAGTTTCAAAGTTATCAGAAAAGACAACATCCCAAAAGGAATCGGCTCCCTGCTTGCGCCAAATATAAAAAGCATTAGTTAAAGAAGTAGCAATCGTATTTGGGGATAAGTTCTGTCTATTCAAGTATTTCTCATAGGCTGCTCTTACATCATCTAAAGTGCGTTTCTTAATATCTTCAATCATTTCTTTTCTCCTTTCTGGTAAAGTTTTATATCCTAACAGCTTTCCCAATTCGGTTTCATAAAGGTTTTTTAGTCATTAACAACTTCCTTCAGGGTTCTATCAAATGATAGCCTTCTGAATCCCTTAATGTAAATGACTTACACAACCTACATTATTGTTATTGGCTAGCTATGAAGCCTAAATTCTAAAAGGCTTGATTGAGTGCACATGCTCATTTATGTTTTTTTATACTATATTTTGATTTTCGGTAGCATAATCCAAAGCTTTTTTGCGATCTTTCGTATTTCCAATTGATCCATCAAAATGAAAAACAATAATTCCAAGGATTAATTTCTATATTTTATTCAAAGGTACGCTTTCTCGGTATTAGGCAGGAGTAAAAAATGACTGATACACAGAAACACCAAATCATTGAAATGCGTCGCCACGGATGCACATATAGACATATAGCAGAAGCTCTATCACTAAATGCAGAAACTGTGAGAAGCTACTGCACCAGAGCAATAAAGAAAGGCACTTTAGTTATTCCTGAATCGAATTCTAATTCCTTATGCAAACAATGTGGCATCCCAATTAAGCAAACACCTAAAAGAAAAAAACGCTTATTTTGCTCTGATACTTGCCGTAAAAAATGGTGGAATTCTCATCTTTATCTCGTTAGCCCATCTTCCAAAGCATTACATCATTTTACTTGTGAGGATTGTGGCAAGCCTTTTTCTGCTTATGGAAATCCAAATCGAAAGTATTGTAGTCATCAATGCTATATCAATAGCCGTTATTACCGGGAAGTGTCAGATGGACAATAATGTATTTAATTCTGAACTTCAATTTCAAATATCTTTGGCAATTGCTAAAAGTTTGGCAAAACAAAATCTTTTAACTGATGAGGAATTCAATAAGTTCAAAACTTTATTGCTACAAGAGTATGCTCCTCCCATAAGCCTATTAACAGAGAATATCGGTTGACTATAGAAGCAACATAAGCCATTGATACAATACAATTCATTATTGGACAACAAGTTAAACAAATAACCCTCTGCCGATAATGATTAAAACAAACTTTTTAGAGGAGACAAAAATGACTGATATTCAGAAGCATCAAATCAACGAAATGCGTCGCTACGGCTGCACATACAGGCACATAGCAGAAGCCTTATCACTAAATGCAGAAACTGTGAGAAGCTACTGTTCCAGAGCAATAAAAAAAGGCACTTTAGTTATTCCTGAATCGAATTCTAATTCTCTATGTAAACAGTGTGGCATCCCGATTAAACAAACTCCAAAAAGAAAGAAACGCATATTTTGCTCAGATCCTTGTCGCAAGAAATGGTGGAACTCCCATACGTATCTAGTAAATCGTTCATCAAAAGCAATCTACCACTTCACTTGTAAAACTTGTGGTAAAGGCTTTTCAGTTTATGGGGATTCAAGTCGAAAGTACTGTAGTCACGAATGCTACATAAACAATCGGTTCTACAAGGAGAGTGTTGATGATAAAGCATTCTCATAACCTGACAACTGAATTTCAAAGTGCTGGTAATCTTAATTTAACTAATAACAGTACAAAACCTTTGAAGCCAAAAGTTATCAAATTAAATAATAGCTCCATGCCATCCCCGTCTAAAAAGCGGGTAGCTGCTTATGCTCGGGTTTCAGTTGATTCAGATGAACTGCTACAATCTCTTTCTATCCAAATCAGCCATTACAGTTCATACATACAAGCAAATCCTGCATGGGAATATGCAGGTGTTTATGCTGATGCAGGAATATCTGGTACTAGTGTAAAAAGACGTAAGGACCTACAACGGCTACTTGCTGACTGTGAAAAAGGACACATTGATATTATCCTCACCAAATCAATCAGCCGTTTTGCACGTAACACTATTGATTTACTAAAAATCGTACGAAGATTAAAAGAACTGAATGTCTCAATTCGTTTTGAAAGGGAAAGCATAGACTCCTTATCTGCAGATGGAGAGTTGATGTTATCTATCCTAGCCTCTTATGCGCAAGAAGAAAGTTTATCTATTAGTGAGAACGTTAAATGGAGCATACGCAAGAAGTTTGCTAAAGGAGAATTTCTTGCTTACAACATTTATGGATATCAATGGGTCGATGATCATTTTGAAATTATTGAAAAAGAAGCTGAAGCCATACGTTATATGTATCGATCTTTTGCTAACGGAATGCTTCTTACAGAGATTTCTGGTGCATTAGCTAAAAGGGGGATATTGAATAGAAAAGGATTACCTTTTGGAAAGACCTCTATTCACAGAATATTAGTTCAGGAAAAGTATCGTGGCTTTAGTATCCTTCAACGCACTTTTATAGATGACCACATAACGCATGCTAAAAAAATAAACAAAGGCCAATTGCCTCGTTACGAAGTTCAGGGAACACATCCAGTCATTATCGATGAGAAACTATATCAACAAGTAAAAGCAGAACGCAAACGTAGAAAAAACAAAGGCGCTGTAAGATGGCGACGTGCCACTTGCTTCACTGGTAAAATAATATGCGGTTATTGTAATAATACTTTAACCTACACCCCGAACTCAGGAAACAAAGAACTCACTCAATTTCAACAAGGTTGTTATAAATGCTCCAACAAAAGGAACAATGGAGCAAAGGCTTGTTGTTCAAAAAACTTGCCTGTTTATACCCTTAGACAACTCTGCTGCACTCACCTAGCCCCCCTAGCAAATGCATCGGAAGAAGAGCCTTTTCAAGAAGAATGGGTAGAAACCCTCATAGAAAACATTGTGGTATTCACTAACACATTAGAGTTTCAGCTGAAATCTGGTGAAGTAATATCGACGCCTTGGAAGAATACTGCAAGGTTCGATTCTTGGACCCACAGAAAATCAATGGCAAAACAATCAAATAACATCAAAGAGGTTACATCATGAGAGAAATACGTGTAATTCCTGCATCCCCTCAGTTTGCAACAGCACAAGAGCAAAACGTATTAACCCAAAAACGTAAAGTTGCTGGTTATGCTCGAGTTTCAACAGACAGTGAAGATCAGTATTCATCGTATGAAGCACAAGTTGATTATTACACCAACATGATTAAAGCAAATGCTGAATGGGAGTTTGTTGGCATCTACACTGATGAAGGAATAAGTGGAACAAGTACCGCTCGTCGTGAAGGCTTTAGAAAAATGGTAGATGATGCACTGGAAGGAAAGATTGATTTAATCATAACCAAATCAGTTAGCCGTTTTGCCCGCAACACAGTTGATAGCCTTTCTACTATTCGTAAGCTCAAAGAACACAAAGTAGAAGTGATGTTTGAAAAAGAGGGAATCAGAACGTTTGATAGTAAGGGAGAGCTTTTAATAACTATTATGAGTTCTTTAGCCCAAGAAGAATCTCGTTCCATATCAGAGAACGTCAAATGGGGAATACGCAAACGTTTTGCGGATGGAGAAGTTTCAGTTTCATTTACCCGGCTTTTAGGATTTCAGAAAGGGCCTGATGGGAAACTTGAAGTTAATCCAGAACAAGCAAAAATAGTTAAACTTATATTTTCCCTATTCCTTAATGGAGGCAAATATAGGGAAATAGCTCGACTCCTAGAAAAAGAAGGTTACACAACAGTAAGCGGTAACAAACATTGGTCTCCGTCAACCATTAAAAGCATCCTCATGAACGAAAAATACAAAGGAGATGCTCTACTTCAAAAATATTATACTGCTGACTTTTTAGCTAGAAGACCTGTAATAAACAATGGAGAAATCCCACAATATTACGTTAAAAAAAATCACGAGGCAATTATCGACCCTAAGATATTTGACTTGGTCCAAAAAGAGATTAAATACCGCTCGGGTAATTGGGAAATGAACATGGGAAAACATATCTTTTCTGGGCGGATAAAGTGTGGCTCTTGTGGGGCTAATTTTGGTCCAAAAGTTTGGCACTCCAACCAACGTTACAGAAAGCAAATTTGGCAATGTAACGACAAATATATTGATAGATATAATAAGTGCCCTACTCCACATTGCACAGAGGAGCTAATCAAAGAATTATTTGTCAAAGCCTTAAATAAATTAATACAAAATAAAGAAACTCTTATCAAAAACTTTGAAGAAATAAAAGATGAAGTATTTAATCCTTCTCAGGAAAAAGAACAACTTAATTTAGCCATAGAGAAAAGAACAAACCTCATAACAATGCTCAACCAGTTAACCGAGGAAAATGCCAGAGTCAAATTGGACCAGCAAGTTTATCAAGAAAGGTATGAAGAAATTTCAATCCAATATGCAGAGACTAGCAAAAAGATAACAGTTTTAGATGAAACAATAAAAAGCAAACAATATCGCAAAACAAAGTCAGAGTTATTTTTGAAAGAACTTAACAAACAAAAAGATATTGTTACTGATTTTTCTGATAGTCTTTGGATTTCATTCGTAGATTATGTGACAGTCTACGATAATGGCGACATTCGCTTTACCTTAAAAAATGGAATGGAAGTTTAACATTCTCATTTGTAGTTAAAAAATTACGTGATAATATTAAAACCACATTTAATTTTTATAGGAAGGTATTTATATGTTCTTCTCAAAAAAAGCAAAACTAAAAGTCTTACTAGAGAGAGGAGCATCTTATGCAATAAATGAAAATGGGGAACCTGAGGTTGTTTATTATCGACCAAACAGTAACCTTTTTGTAAATCGCAAGCTAGATACAGATGTATCGGGATTCTTCGTCAATATACGAAGACCAGTAATTATTGATGTTGATGGCCTTTCAACATTTGAAATCCCAAAGATGCCTCCCCAGTGCGATGGTTTCATATTAATAAATTACGGACTTCACAAATCCAGAGCGTATGCTTTGAAAGACCCCGTTAAACAAACTTGGCCATTACAAATTGAACAATAAGTTAAATTTCTCTTAACTAACCATAAATTATCTGAAGCGGAATATATCTTCTTGCCATTGTTTGTTAGTAGGAGGAAAAATTTATGGTGGAAACACGTAAAATTACTTTAACTAAAGAAAGCTGGCAAAAGATTGATGAGCTACTGACATTGATTCCAGACAGCGAGTTTTTAAGATTTTGTTTGATAAATGGTATAATTGAGGAAGGGGTAAAAAGGTTTGATTCTCCAAGAATTAATGTTTAAAATGTTTAGAACATGATCAATAGAAATCGAGTTAAATTTTATTCTGCCTCAGATCTTTCGCTCGGTACTTTTTTGGGTAGAATTGAGGACGTCCTAAACTCAGCAATTATTCCTCAAAATTTAAATGACATAATAGAACTTTATAATATCCAGAAATTTATAAACAATAAGATCTATAGTAAAAACTGGGACTCAACAAAAATAGATAACTACCAACATCAGATATCTCAATTCAAAGTGATTATTCCTCAATGGATTGCAAATCATAAAAACACTCTTACAGAGTGTGTTTCAAATATTTACCCAGAGTACAAAGTAGACTTTTGGGAAGTAATCGGAATTTACAATATATCTAAAGATTGGAGCGATTCATATTTCAAAGTATTAAGCGCATCTTTTTCTCTCTACCATATCCTTCTTTGCAAATCCATTGTTAATCAGTTCGCATTGTCTATTATTGATAGATTCAAGAAGGATGAAGATGCATTAGAACTTATTCTTAGCCATTATGTATTTATGGAGCATTTTTCTCCAAAATTTTTCTTACCTTCAAATTTAGATATTTATACCATCGAATTGATTATGAATAAATACCTAGAAGAAGACAATGCTTCTATACGTAATTTAGAGGGAATAATGTCATTCCCACAAATTAACGGGAAAAAAATTAATAAGAAAACTAAAATACTTGCAAAACAAAAATATCATTTAATACGTGAAAAATTATTTAAACAAAACAATCCCCAAATAGTTGAATATTCTTTAGGAGTCTCATTTTCTCCAGAGGTAGAAGAAAAAGCTGGATATATTATTAAGAATGAGAATAAGGAGGTTTTTATTTCATATAGTTCAGACTGGATTATCAACAATAAGGACTACCCAACGTTATTGAATAATTTTATATACCTTTTTGGTTTTGTTGACACTATACAGATGAGGTTTATGCTGTACAACAATAACCGAAATCACTCTCTAATCGACTTTTTAAGTGGTCAAGGTTTAAAAGGGGGCTTTAATCCGAATTTTACATTCAATCAAAATTTTAATATTAAAATACTTCAAGTATCAGCTTATTATCATTTTATGAAAAAAGTGATTGGAATCTCTATTGAGAATTTAATAGAATACTTTTTTTCTGAATATTTGCCAAAAGAGTTTTCAATAAATGGTTTCCAAATTCATATGCCAACGAAAAATACAACCTACCTTGAAAAATGTAAAATTATTGCTCCTGAATTAGAAATTCTCATGAGGATGTACCACCATTATGCGTCCGAAGGAATCGAAAATGGAAGCTTTCTCGAATTTGATTCAGATATAATTCCAATTAACTTAATATCTTCACTGATTCCACATAAATATGTATACCCAGAAGACAAGTTATTTGATGTAGCTTCTCATTATTTATGCTCTAATCAAAGCATGTTAAGTTATCTTCAAAGTGAAGATAAATCTTATAATAGTTTCATTGAATTATTATTGAAAGAAAAATCCGTTTCGTTAAAAGACTATAATCCTATTCATATTCAAGAAATTCAATGGTTAAACAATAATGGCTTTGTTAAAATCACAGAAGAACAAAAAATATTATTGGAAAAACCCTCTTTCATTATCTATGACTTATTTGAAAATGGATATATTAGTTGGTGGCACACTGGTAGTAGCACGCAGCAAATTTTGAAAAATCTAGAATTAAAGGGGTTTGTAAAAATACCAAAAGAACGACGACTCTTTTCAGAGCAAGAATGTGATGTTTATAATTATATCCTAAACAATCATTTTACTGACAGCCTTGCTATTCGCAATAAATATTCTCATGGAAATATTAATAGAACCACACCAAACTCAAAAGAACATCATGACAACTATATGTTGTTTTTACTACTTCTTATAAATTTTATCATTAAAATTAATGATGAGTTGTGTATAGTATCATCTAGGCAAATCGATATGTCTTGATTATTCTCAATGTAGGAATTCAGGGGTTGGTAAGCACCAGAATGTGATTAGAAAGGTCGTTTACTGTAACCCTAAGAAGCAACCAAGATTCAATGATAAATTGTAACTTACTACAATGCTTTCAATTGGTATCTTTAACTAAATCGACTTAATGTGAACGGTTATTAACTCTTTTATACATAACACTATAGCGTATCGCAGGTGTCGATGTTACAGAGGTGTTTGCGTAGGTTTTGATACAATGGTTTAGGAGTACGATAGGCCAAATACTTCTCTAGAATGCTTTATTTTGAGGATTTCAGACCTTCTTGGTGATTTTGGAAGAGGGCTTTTCAGCGAGGAAGCACTCGTGGAATTGAGAGCTCGTGTATTTTGAAACCATCGGATACGCACACAGAGGAAAAGACTTTTTGTGTATCTTAAGATTATAAATTATTGGTTTTTAATACACAATAAAAATCACTCAACGCTTTTTGTGAATTCAAAGCACTCATTTTCATTATCATTAAATCAGAGACCTTCCCATGCATGATTTCATTTCTTGGTTCCAGTATTTTTTTAATAATATTTTCAACCTCAACTAGGTTCAAACTAGTAACAATAATTTTCTTTTCGATAAGTTTATTGATCTTTTTATAGAGAGATAGAAAGTTCCCCTTATTATCTTTGATGAATCCTGTATCGGGAAGATTGTTAATGAATATTAAGTTATTCACCCATGATTCAATTGATATTGCGGCGTTTAATATCGCACTAAAATAGTCATGAATTCGAAATGAATAAATTGAATAATTCTGAAAATAACGCCAGACGTTAAAATCGTCATTTATAATTTTTTCAATTGGAATTTCCTTAAATTCTCCAATTTCATAAAATTTATTCGGACAAAAGAGCAGGTGTTCATCTGATGTAAAATCTGAATTCCCGGTTTTTTTAAACATAAAACAGATATGGCTACAATCATAAATTGAAGGAATAATGAAATGCTTACCTCCTAGACTTTCATTATACTTGAATACAAAAAATTCAAATGCGATTTGCATTATTTCACCAATGAACTGATCTCTATATGAATTAAAAATTTTAGAAATATCAGTCTTCTCATCTTCAAAACTTTCTACCATAAAATGTAGTTTGGATCTTATAATTGAGTAAACTGGTTCATCTTTTATCTCTAACCCGCTACTAACAACGTAAGTAGAATGCCTTAAAGCTATTTTTTGCTTATCTAAATTTTCATTTATTAGTGATACTACTACTTTTCTTTCTCTCCTCTGTAATCCTGGATAAGATATTTTTTCATTTCTATAATAGTAGTGCCTATTAGGTAACCTTAATTCATAAGGAAGCGAGAATGAGAATACGAAAGCATATGGTATCTTATTTTCAAAGCTGAATTTATTCATTTCTGCTGTAAAGATCGGTAAAACCACATTATCCTTCCTTATAATTGAGTATATCTAATCATACTCCTAGGTAATTCTTTAACATGAAAGTGTTATTTCCTTAGTAGATGTAATAAAGATGATTTCGTATTTGGCCCGTGTTATCGCCACATAAAAATCTCTTGCTCTTGGTGGGTTTGTCATATCGATAAGAACACAATCAAACTCCAATCCTTTTGAAAGTACAGTTCGGGAGGATAGCCATCTGAACTCATCATAGTTTTTTCTGAGACCTGGATGCAATCTAATGAATTGAGCACCTTCATAAATTGTAGAATTGTGTTTTTCAGCGAAATTTATTGATCGTAACATTTCTCGATAGAGTTCTCGGCGATAAATACATGATCTTGAATAACATTTCGTCCAACACAGTATGTCTCTAATTGCCTGAAAATCAAATTTTTGACACAACAATTGCAATGGCTCTTTAATCCCTTCATACTTTTTTATTCGAGAAAAATCACAACTATTTTTCTTTAAACGATCGATGTATGACTTTAATTCCTTTTTCACTTGTGTAGCGCACGTAGCTAAAAATTGAATGGCACCTAAGGCTCTTACGAAACCATCTTCACTATCAATTTTTTTTGCATATGTGAAAAGATCTTGTAATTCCTGATTTTCATCATATTGAAATTGCCATGGATGCATCCTGCAAACCTGTAACTGTCCTTCCGGCCATTTAGTGATATATAAAATAGATTTGTAATCTTTGTTAATCTTGTAGTTATTCCCATTAAAACAATCTGGCGTGATTACCCTTACAAAATCATCTACAGGTTCAATTAGTACAGTAACGTTTTCTCTTTTCAATGCAGGCAATAGTTCTTTCCTTCGAGTTTTAAGATACTCACCAAGTCGAGGATTCGTTGTTTTCCATCTCCAAGGTTCAGTTGCAACTTCAATAATTTCGAATTCAAGCTTATCCCAATCAACAATCGATTCATTTTCCCAATCAAAAATTCCTTGCAATGGATCACCTAATATATAAACGGGAAGAAAAGAATTTAAGATTAATACAAGTGAATGCTGGTCAAGTGTGCAGTCTTGAAATTCATCAATGATGATATTTGAGTAAGATGTTTGTAATACCTTCCCGGCCCATTTGTTGATAAAAATCTGTGATGTCGCATCATATAAAATATTAAAATCTACCTGTTCTATTCCTTGAAAATTTGGAATGCCAGCCGTGTTCTTGTATGCCAAACACCATCTGATACAGAAAGCAGCTATTGTTGATATTGTATACTTAGTTCTTGGTATTCTTTTCTTTTCTAACCTTTTACTAAGAGCATCTACACCGGCATTAGTATGAGTCAACAACAGTTGCCTTCCTGAAGATGCTTCTACAATATCTGTGATCATCTCAGTCTTTCCGTGTCCTGCTGGTGCGATGATAGCTCCATTGGGTTTACTTAAAAGTGTATGTAATTCTACGGCTGTCATTGAGCACTTACCCATTCGATTAGAGAATCTAGCGTTTTTCTTAGCTGAGTCTTAGAATTGATTTCATCATATGATTCGAAGAGGACTCTACCCAGCTCCTCTCCATGATCAATTCGTTTAAACCAAGATGTGTCTCTCTTTTGTTTATCTTTATTATTGTTTTTTGCTATGGTCCCTATGCGTTTTCGCTGTTCTTCATCCAACCCTTCCTTGAAAATCAGACTTTCACCAACAATATCACATACAGTGGTAGTTGAATTTAGTTCCTGATGTCTTGCTTTGATATTGCTTTTATCTACAACTAGTGCTATAAGCTTTTCAGCAACTTCCTTACCAACATCAAAAAACACTTGTTCTTCTATTGAAAAACCTTCATTCCAGTCAAAAATTGTAATCCCAGATTTTTGCAAGCCTGGTTTTTCATCGTTATCAACTTTAACATCGGAATCAATTAACAAGCTGACTATGTACCCGCATCTATTTAAAAATTTGGCAAGTTGAATTGCACTACTGCCTCCTGATCCATCCACTGGTGATACACCCTTATATCCAAGATGAAAACCATGTTTGGCATATAGATAATTATCCATCGCACGAACCAAGCCAACCTCAGTTTTTCCCTCACACACAACTATACGCTTTGATAAGAATGCCTCTGGATATCTCCTCATCATTCCTTGAATATTTGATACATCTGCATTCCCGATTACATTCATAGTGGTAATGCCCACGCGAGAATTGACAATTATCAGTTCATCAGCAAAAAGCTCAGAGATCGCACTAGGGCAATGAGTTGTCATCAACACTTGCCCACAAGCTGTATGGCTTCGCTTCAGTTCGCTTATCAACTGACAGACGCGATAAGGCTCAAGACCAGTTTCGACTTCATCAATCAGTAGTAGCGATGCCTCATCTGTACTATTAGTATTCAACCCAATAGATAACAATCTCCTACTACCTAGACCTCGTTGAGAAAAAGGAGCTTCACCAACATATAATTCCACATCAGAAGAGAATCCATTAGGCTTCATCACCATTTTATTGGTAATTTCTCCTTCAAGGGGAACACTATATTGCTTTCCTGCTGCGGTTACTGCGCTAGAGATTGAATTCAATGTATCAAAATTTATTGCTTTCGATGCTGTCCGAAAAGCTTCATGGTATGCACTACGCAATTCCCCCTTACCATCAGCATACCTGTGCAGAATTGAATTTCTTCCCCATACGAAATCACTATTAAAATCTATCCCAATAGAATTGCATGCAAATAAACGGCGATCGGCAAGGCCCAGATTTTTAGGTTGGAGCCTGTTACATATAATTTCCCATCGTGGCTCCAACGAACTATCAATTGTGAGTTGTACAGTTAAGCAGGTCTCTTCTTCATCCTTCGGTTCATCATCCCAAGACTCATCATGATGTTTAGACAAGGAACCAATAATTGCCGATACACTTCTTAGATAAAGTCCATATTTATCCTCCGCGATGAGAGATTCAGGATACTCGGTATAAGAACATGTGATAATAATCGGTTCCGTCGTATCGCACTGATAGAAATCAGCATCTGTACTGTTCAAACTCCAGCTCTGCAAAAGATTTAACCTAGCAGCATCTAATAAAGTCGTCTTTGTGGAATCTCCTGCGCCGATGAAACAAAGGACTCGCTTATTTGGAATTCCGAATTTACATTCCTTGATACCACGAAAGTTCTTAATTTCAATTGAAATCAAACGCATAGTACTACCACTCCTTTCTACCTGATAATATTTGAATTAATCCATCCTTAATAATTCCAATCCGCATGGCTTACAGGTAGACTATTCAGTTCATGCCTCAATGCTCTCCAGTTGGGGAGGAACGAATCCATCAACTCGATGAAATAGTCATTATGGGTTCTTTCCAATATATGAACCATTTCATGAATAACGATGTATTCAATGCATCTGGGAGGTTTCTTTGCCAATTCCAAGTTTATCAAGATTCTTTTCTTCTTTGGGTTACAAGTCCCCCATCTGGTTCTCATCTTCTTTACCTGCCAATCGGAGACATGCACTTTCAAAATCGGTTCCCATTTCTCAATGAGACCTGAAACAATCGTTTTTAGTTCGTTTCGATAAAAAGCATCCATAATTTCTTGAGCCTTAAGATGAGATGCATCTGGTCTAATGTGCAATTCAAGAGTCTTCTTGTTTTTCTGAATAACCTGTTGTTTCTCGTTGCCTTCAACTACATCTAGAAGGTACCGTTGTCCTAAGAAGTAATGGCTCTCCCGTTTCAGAAAGTCTCTAGGAGTCTGTCGTTCTACCTTTTTAAAATCTTCCTGCTGTTTTCGAATCCAGCTGAGTTTCTTCACCAAAAATAGCCTGATGGCATCTCTATCCATATCAAAAGGGACTGTTGCTCGTACAAATCCCTCGGGGGGATAGACTCGCAGATGAATGTTCTTGATATCCTTGCGGTATATCTCAACATCCACATCAAGGATGGAAATTGATTCAACATTCAGTATGGTGTTCATCAATATTCTCGCTGATTCTTTGCAAGCTCAACAATGTCATCTTCCGATACCTCATCGACCTTATATTTATCTAGTACTCCCCCTACAGCCTTTTTAACTGCACGAAGTTTGATAGCGTGGTCTCTCCATCCGTCTTTTTTCGAATGCATGATGGCATCATGAACATCACTGACAAAATCATAGCCCTTGTTGAAGTTGTCCCAAAGTGCTCGTTTCGCAGGTGAATCTATTCCAGAAGGATAGGTGGTAGAATTATCGGGACTCTTTATCCTAGGAGCAAGGGCAATCAACTCCTGCAGATATTCTTCATATTCTTTTGTCTGCTTCTTTCTCTCAGATATCAGAGAATCGAGAAGTTCACTCATTTTCGCATAGTAGGCAGGGTTGGTGGTTTCCTTTTCCACTATCTCTTTTCTGTAGTTTCCTTCTATTACCTCAGCGACTGATTCCTTGTTCTTTTTTATATTCTCAGGCAGCTTCTCGATAGCCTCGCCACCCTTATCCACCAACATGTCAACCAGACTGATATCATCAAATGCAGCAAGAACACGACTTTCGTTTGCTCCGATGTATGAATCTATAAGGAAGCGCATCGCTGGTTCATACTTCTTGAGTTCAATATAGTCTCCACTGGCAAGTTCCACAGCTTTCTTCATACTATGATAGAAGGAGACATCAGACTGGATAGCATGAGCTTCCTGTTCAGAATAACCCGCTTCATCCATCTCATCTGCAATGTTCGCATATGCCCTGACCAGTGATTTAACCATCTTATATAGTGCTACCCTCTGGGGTTCTGTATCCTTGAGCGTATCCTTGTATTCAGTATCTCCCACAAAGTAATTAAGGAAATCCCCTTCTTCCTTCGGTGCATCAACAGCCTCACAGAGAGCTTTGACTGCCTCAAGCGAATTCTCCAGCTTCTTCTTTCCTTCGACAAGCTTGTTCTTCAGGAATCCGCTGATATCCTTGGCATCGTATCCAGCCAAAGCTCCAGTGGTGTAATCATAGAAGGCACTCTTCAGACTATCGAACAAGTCCTTGTAGTCGATGATATACCGTATGCGTAAACTCATCGCCCATCCTCTACTAATTGAAGATGAGCTAGACTTGGATTCATGCAATATGATGGATTTAGATCAGTAACGCTTGCCCCTCAGAGTATACGGTTCCGTTTTGAAAGGATCGACTTTGGCTTTACTCAACAGAGTATAGTAATCGTCAACTCCACTAAGATCCGCCTTGCCGGGAATCATCTTATCCCAATCGGCTTCGGTTTTGCACCGGCCAGCTTGAGAGAAGAGATGAGTAAGGTAACGATGAGGATCAATACCCATGGCTTTGCAACTTTCGGTGAGCGAAAAATAGAGCGCAGAAGCCTCAGCACCCTGAGGGCTTTGAGCGAAGAGAAAGCCTTTTCGTGCCAAAACGAAGGGCCTAATCGAATTCTCCGCACAATTATTTCCACTGGTAGCATAGGGAATTTCAAGAAAAGAACACAACTGATCCCACCGTTTGAGAGAATAATCAATAGCAGTGAGAATCGGACTTTTGGCAATAGCTACCTTTTTGTACTTCACAAGCCAAGTGTGTATCGCTTCAAGATCTTTTCCCAGTATCTCTTTTCTGTGAGAGAGATACTCTGTTTCACTCAAAGGATGTTCCCCTTTTTGCTTCTCAAGCAACTCTTTTTCATGATGAAAGAATACTGCATACAAATCGATGACCTCTTTGGCGAGTTTATGGTTCTTTTGAACTTTCAAAATGTCGGCGAATTTCCTTCGGGCATGTACGTGGCACCCTATGTGGGTAAAGTTTCCACTCTTAGCGGCATACACATACCCTCCAAGACCATCACTTTGTACGGTATGCGAGTAACCATTCAAAAGAGAAGCAATAGCAGCATTAGTTCTGTTTCTCAGGTAATCAAAGATGATTGGACCTTTGGAGAAATCTCTTCGGGTAGTAACACGAACTGCCATGAAACACGCCTTGGGTTCCTCTTCTCCCTCAATTCTCAATACTTGCAGGGGTGTCTCATCAACATTCCAAAGAGGATACTTTCGTACCGAACGCTCCAAAGCCTCTTTCAAGGGCTTAAGAGAAGAGGCAACTGCCATCATCCAACCGCTCATTGCCTGGCGAGAGAGGTTAATACCCAAAGAGCTAAAACGCTGCTCTTGTCGATACAGCGGCAGACCGTATTGCATCTTATCGGTTACGATGGTAGCCAACAGCGATGGTTCACAAATTGTCCCTTTCAACAGAGAGGTATCTTCTTCAGTAATTGTAATAGTTCGCTCTTCCCCTTCCTCTCCCTGACAAGAAGAACATTGGTACTGCGGATATACATGGCGTACTACTACCTTGGAGGAGGGAATAACTGCAATAGCCTCTCTGACAAAAGAGCCGCTTTGTTTCATAGGAGAGCCACACTGACAAAAGGGGGCAGTGCCTTCATGGTTGAATTCAACCACAGGGGTATCGGCATCACAAGTGAGAAGGCGACTGCGGTTCAATCTTTTAGTAGAACTGGTAGCTTTGTTTTGAGTAAGCTGCTCATCGGAGTCGGTATGTTCCAATACATCAATAGTATTTTCATTCTCTGCTTCATCAAAGAACACCAACTGTCCGCTTATGGCAACCTCGCTCTTTTTACCATAGAGTTTTTGGGTAGCAGAAAGGTACAGCCTTTTCCAATGTTCAACTTCAACTGTCTTACTCTGCAGTTCATCTTCCAAGACTGCAGCACGCTCTTCCAAGGTGGTAACTCGGTCATGCAAAAGGCGGTTTTCAGCCTCTAAAGAATGGGTAGTAAGTGCTTCTTGATTCGGTGTTTTTTCCATGCCAAATAATAGCACATTTACAAGGTAATTACTAGTATCCTAACAAATTATGTTGTATTTTTACCTGTTTATTTTAGGCCTTTATGACTTCTCAAAAGGCCCATTTACCTTCGTTGGTAGGAAGTTTACGAAACACATCTTGGCCCTGTAAGAGACGCTTTACATCTTCAACAGAGAGTTGTATAGACTCTCTTTCATCCTGGGGCCAACGAAACGTTCCGCCGTTGAGTTTTTTAGTCATAAGCCAAAACCCTTCATCCCATACCAGAACCTTGAGAATACTTCGACTTTTGGAACAAAAGAGAAACATCGATTTAGACAAAGGATTAAGATTCATATGATCGACTACCAAGGCGGCTAGACTCAGTGCTCCGCTACGCATATCGGTAGGTCCCACCTTTACATAGTAGTCGTACAGATCAAAGTCAAAAAACATGAGTCTCTTCCAAAGCCGAGAGTACCATCGAAAGAGCTGCCTTACTGCTGTGTGGAGTAACTTCGATTGCACAGGATTTGAAAAGAATCCTCACCGGTTCACAGTCAGGGGGAATCGATGTTTCCTTTTTCTCAATTTTGGCAAAGCCTCCTTTAGCAATTACTCGCTTACTCGTAATTGAATATTCCCATTTTAAACAACTAATAAGGTAGGCATGATTCGTACCGCTACTTTGAGCATACTTTAAAGGGGAGCTATGTTGCCCTGTCTTATTGCACCACAAACGGTAAGCCGAAAGTACTTCATATCGATTCTCTTTCTCTTGATCACTGAGTCTATTAATTTTACCCATAGTCAGTATCTCCTATGGGTAACATTCTCCTTTAACTTACATTTTTAAAATAGAAGCGATGAGATTACGCTTACGATATACCCATATTCCTTATCTTCCCCATCAAGTCTGTTGACCCTACACACTGCTTGGAAAAGGCCATGATTCTGAAGGGATTTGTCGATATACATATAGGTTGCAGGGGGAGCATCAAAACCAGTAAGGAGCTTGTCCACGACAATGAGCAGCTTCATCTGTGCCGGTTCTTTGATGAATTTCTCCTTCACTGCATGTTCAAATTCCTCGACTCTATTCACTGCTTTTTCTGGTGGCTCATGGAAGTAATCGGAGAGCATCTTCTGGTAAATCTCGAACCGTTTCAG
>JALOAG010000016.1 GCA_023228875.1 Bacteroidia bacterium
ATTGTGCTCATCGTTACGTTTTGCCACTCTATTTAATAGCCACAACACTATGCCACCAGAGCCAAATAGACACACAAAGATAGTAATTATTAATGTGATTCTATCCATTATCGCCTCCCAGCTCTAATGCTTCTTCATAGGAGTACGATAAGCCATCACGCTCTAAAAGAACGTTTTGTGTAGAGCCTACTAATTCGATATAGCGTTTAACAATTACATCACAATATTTTTCATCTAGTTCTATGGTGTGGCAAATCCTCTCTGATTGTTCACAAGCAACTAAGGTGCTGCCACTTCCACCAAAAGGATCTAAAACAATCGTATTGCTAATTGAAGAATTTAAAATTGGGTAGGCAATTAGTGCTACCGGTTTCGTAGTTGGATGATCGGCATTCTTTTTAGGTTTATCAAATTCCCAGATTGTAGATTCTTTTCGTCCAGTGTACCATTTGTGCCTTCCTTTCTTTTTCCAACCAAACAACACAGGTTCATGCTGCCACTGATAAGGAGAGCGACCTAAAACTAAGGATTGTTTTTTCCAGATGCATGTTCCTGATAAATGAAAGCCAGCTTCATTAAAAGCTTTTCTAAAATTAAGACCTTCAGTATCAGCATGGAAAACATAAATTGAAGCATCATCGGTCATCGCTTTTTCAATGTTGATAAAGCTTGATATAAGGAAGTCATAAAATACACTATCAGAGAGGTTATCGTTTTTAATCTTTCCAGCTTGAGCTTGGTAATTAACATTATAGGGTGGGTCAGTAACAACTAAGTTTGCTTTTACATTTCCCATAAGAAGATCAAAGGTATCTTCTTTAGTGCTATCGCCACACACTAACTTGTGTCGGCCAAGCTTCCAGATATCATTTACTTTGGTAATGGGAGGGTTCTGTAATTCAGCTTCAATATCAAACTCATCATCTTTGATGCCCTCTTTAAGTGTGTCTTTAAATAAATCATCGATCTCTTCGACATCAAAACCAGTAAGGAAGATATCAAAATCTTCTGCTTGTAGATCGGTTATTAGTAAAGCTAGTTTATCTTTGTCCCAGTCACCTGAGATTTTGTTTAGAGCAATATTTAGAGCCTTTTCTTTTTCTTCAGGTAAATCAACAATGACACAATCTAGTTCTTCTATGCCTGACTCTTTTAAGACCTTAAGTCGTTGATGCCCTCCAACTACGTTAGAAGTGTGTTTATTCCAAATAATTGGCTCCACATATCCAAACTGCTCAATAGAACGTCTTAGTTTTTCATATTCAGCATCTCCTGCTTTTAAATCTTTGCGAGGGTTGTAAGATGCAGGAAGTAAATCACTAATCCTTTTTTTCTCAATTACCATATGCTAGTTCACCTTTTAGTTTTGATGTGTATGTATCTAGTACTTGTTCCCAAGGAAAGAGAGGGTTACCAAAATGACCGTAGCAAGAGGTAAAGCTAAAAATAGGTTCTTTAAGTTTAAGCGTATCTATTATGTCTTTTGGTTTTAAAGAGAAAGTTTTTAAAGTAGCTTCAATTAATTGTTTTTCACTATAATTGCTTGTACCAAATGTGTTGATGTTGAGCGCTACTGGATTAGCTTTACCAATAGCATATGAAATTGAAACTTCACATCGTTTGGCTAGTTTTGAAACGACAATGGTTTTAGCAATCAGGCGAGCCATATAAGCAGCACAGCGATCAACCTTAGTTGCATCCTTTCCACTAAAGGCCCCTCCACCATGTAAGGCTAGTCCTCCATATGAATCAACCATTAACTTGCGACCAGTTACACCAGTATCTGCTTCAGGTCCTCCCTTAACAAATCTGCCTGAAGGGTTTATAAGAATTTGTGTTTGCTCATCAAATGGGAAATCACTGAAAGCTGGTTCAAGAACTTTACTTATAATTTCACTTTTTAGTTCTTTCAAATCTTTGTACTGGTCGTGCTGAATTGATACAATTATTGCTTTGACTTTGTATGGGACTTTATTGCGATACTCAATTGTAACCTGAGCTTTGCCATCACTTTTAATTCCTGCAATTTCTTTGGTTTTTCTTTTCTCATCTAGGGTCTTACAGATACGATGAGATAGCTCTAAAGGTAGGGGAAGATAAGTAGAGGTTTCGTCTGTTGCAAAGCCAACAACAGTACCTTGATCTCCAGCTCCCAGTTCAGTTTCTTGTTCATCTTTGTTGTTTCTTACTTCTAATGCAGTATTTACACCAAAAGCAATATCGGAGCTTTGAGCATGAATAAATACACTAATAGAGAAGTTAGAAGGATTGTATCCACAGTCTGTAAGAGCACATCTAACGATGTCTCTAATATTAATTTTATAGCTACAAGTTATTTCTCCAGCAACTACGATTTTACCTTTGGTTGCCAATACTTCACAGGCAACTCTACTTAGAGGGTCTACAGCCAGACACGCATCCAAAATTGAGTCTGCAATGAAATCGCATAGTTTGTCAGGGTGTCCTTTGCAGACACTTTCACTAGTGAGATAAGTTTTCATAATTTTGTCCTTTTTAATTACTAAGTTTGGTTCTCAGTAAGCGCTCCATTAGATCATCTTGAGGACTAGGGCCTTGGAAATCTGATGTGCAGTTTTCTTTTACTATTTGGAATATTTGATACCAGCACTGATTAACTTGTTTCATGTATTCTCTGCTCATCGAAACATACGGAGAAGCTATTGCTGCACCTGTGGTTGGGTGTTTGGCTAAAAATCCATATTCACTTATGGCAATCTCACATTGAATCCAACGAGCCACACTCATAGCATACTGTTCTATTAATTGAACATTTACTAATTCCGAGCAGCCTCGAACACTAAGCCATTGCCAAGTATCTTCATAAATTTGTTTAGCTAAGAATTGCTGTCCATTTTTCTGTTCAGCAGATAAATAATCTCGAGCCGGTGGCATCTCTACTCCTTCTAGAGTAGGAGCTGTAGGTAACTCTACTATGCTAGCTCTTTTTCCTTCGTTAATTTTCTCCGTCAGTGCTTTAGGCTTTCTGCCAGCACCGAAGCGAGAGCCGCCACGGTTTGTGCCGTCTTTTGCCATGTTGCACCACCTATAAAATAACTGGGGGTTAATACCCCGTTTGATTACTGATTTTTGCGCGTGAAGGCCCCCGCCCGTTGTAAGGCAAATAAGGCCCAGAGATTCACATCCCCCTAGGGGTCTTTGCTTTGGGTTTGGTTACTTCCATCTATCACCTTGTTTTGCATGAAGAAGTGAGTGGCAACTGTTACACAACGCCATCAAATTGCTCCAATCATTACTGCCACCTTCTCTTGCTGCTTTAATATGATGAACAACTTCAGCTTTTGTTCTACGACCGTCGTCACAACAAAATTTGCAAAAAGGGTGGCACTCTAAATACTCTTTACGAATCTTCCGCCACTGGCTCCCATACCGCTTGTGAGTGTCACTTCTTCGTTGGAATTTCTCATACAACCTTGCATTTAACTTTGAATGTTCTTCACAAAACCTAGTGTGAGTAAGAAGTGGACACTCTGGATGAGAGCAGGGGCGCTTTGGTTTATAGGGCATTGTTTTCCTCTGGACATAAAAAAGCCCAGCGGTGTGCTGGGCTCTATAATCTACCAATCTGATTACACATTAGGGCAAACTAATAACTGTTGTCAAGTTGCATTTGATGTGACAATAAGTATCAGTTGCTAAAGTCTTTAATCACCTCTGGTGTTAATTCTTTTGCATATTTTTGTGCTTCCGCTACTATCGCGGTCATGTCAGCTGTATAAATTCTTCCTGATTTAGTTCTAACTTGATTTATATATGCTAGTGAGGATAAAGCTTCAGTTGCTTTATGCTCAGAACTAATGGACCAAGTAGGAGAAAAATCATATGTTTGATTCTTAGTCATATCCATAATCTCTGTAGCTGATAGTTTTGACTGTAGTTGGCCCCAGACATTAAAAACAAGTATGATTACTTCTACTGCAGTTACATCTTCGTTACACTTCAACACATACTCTGCTTTATACCGATAGCCCCCTGATGTATACTTAGAACTTGATTGATATGTTACTGTAGCACCAATGGTTCCGACAAAATCTATTGGCAGAGAACTATCATGAGCGGTTTTCCATTCTCTAAGTAATGAAGATTTATTATTAATTGTTATGCCGTAACCTAAATCAATTAAATTACTTCCTCCGTTAAAAGTCGTAAAGGAAACTGCAGCAAATGCAGTTTGCACAATAAGTAATGAAAATAGTAAAAAAGTCATTATTCTTTTCATTTTCTTCACACTCCTTATAATCTGTGAATTTACATGGTAACATGTAGACAAATGAAAAGGAATAAAAATGAGGTCAATATGAAAAAGACAATAGCAATAATCAGTTTTATTTTATTTTTTAGTATTACTTTATTTGCCACTGATGATTATTCATTAGGTTATATGAAAGGGTTTGAGGATGCTATTAAAGGAGATTATGAGACTTATACTGCCATATTACTTGAGCAGTTTGCAGAACTTGAAGCTGAAGAGAGTGTTGAAGATTTATCACAAAAAAAAGACTTTGGCGATTGGCGCATAAATTATTTTGTAGATTCTTTTGGAGATCCTACAGAACATGCTTATGTGTCTATGGGAAGACAAAAGGGAACTTTTTCTAATTCAGCGACAAGAAACTCTAGGCTTGATTGGCAATTAGTTGTAGATATAGAAGACAAAAATATCTCATTTATACTTTGGGAATATGGCTCATACATGGTACAAGGCAGTTTCTCTAATCCCGACATATTTTATTTACAGATTAAAGACGAAACTGGAGATATTGATTTGTATAGGAGTACCAATTCTTCAGATAGAATCGTAATAAGTGACTACACAAAATTCTTGTCTTTACTTAGAACAGAACCAAAACTAAAGATAGTCATCGAAGAGTATTCTAAATATGGGATTCCTTCTAACTACAATCTCGGTACCGTTGATTTAAAAGGGTTTAATGCAATTTATACAAATTTAGTTGGGAATTAATGTATTTTTTTGTCTATACTATAAATTGCAACTATTGTTTATTAAATTGATTGCTTTTCTGTGAATCCTAAACACCCTATCTTTGCTAGAATTTAAATGCGCCATGATATCATTCCAACACATAAAGGTTAGATAACGCATCTCTAACAAGGTTTCACACTCAATGTTGTTTACACTTCTAATCATAAAAGCAATTTCTTTTTTCAATTCAATCATTTTATTGATGTCGTTCATTAACTCTTTCTCCAGATCAACAATTTTAACAACTGCTTCTTCTACAGCAGAGCGGTGAGATAAGCTAGCTTTTACAACTTCAGTGAGGTTATTCGAAACATACGACGCATGATTTTTTAACCACTCAAGGCGACGTTCTTTCACCTGAATTCTCTTGTCTAATATAAAGGCTTGGGATAGGTATTCTTTTGCAGTCAAATTTAATTCTCCTTGAGTTTTATTTTTGTTAAATCAGGGTTTAATTCACTTAATATTTCAAACCAAGTGCTTTCAAAAAAGCTCTCGATTTCAGTTTTGGTATTCAAAGCTTGTGAATATTTAGGGTTGAGCTTTAATTGCTTTATAGCTTTGTTGTAATCATTGACAGCTAATTTTGTTATAGCCAGTCCTAACATTTTTAGATTTTCTATTTTCATCAAAGTCCTCCTTCCAGCTCAGCCTTAACAGCTTTAACAAGAGAGTCTTGAGTAATAGATTTGTCTTGTAAGGCTTTTATAATTCGCTCATCAATAGTTCCTTCACATACTAAATGCTGAACGACGACAGTTTTGGAGCTTTGACCTTGACGCCAAAGTCTGGCCACAGTTTGTTGGTAGAGTTCAAGACTCCAAGGAATACTAAACCAAATTAGATTGTTCCCACCTTTTTGTAGATTGAGTCCATGACCTGCTGATGCAGGATGGATGAGTCCTACTTGAATTTTGTTCGCATTCCATTCTTTGATACTTTGGCTGTTATCAATGGTTTTGTATGGAACTTTTAATGTTTTAAGTTTTGCTTCAATCCGTTTTAGATCATGTTTGAACCAATAAGCTATTAATACACTTTGACCGTTGGCAGATTCAATAATGTCTTCAAGAGCATCAAGTTTTTGATTATGTATAACTGTAATTTTTCCATCATCATCATATACCGCTCCATTAGCCATTTGAGATAATTTTCCAGAAAGAGAACCAGCATTGGACGCTGTTATTTGTTGGCCCTTTAACTCTAGTACCAAATCTTTTTTTAAAGTGTTGTATGAAGTTTTTTCAGAATCAGATAATTTTACAGTTACGACTGTTGAAAGAAGATTAGGCATTTGTAGATAATCACAAGCTTTCATTGAGATGGTGATATTAGAAATAAGTTTATGAATTTCTTTTTCTGCATATGAGGTAGGTTTGTAAGAAAACACAACTTGGGCATTACGTTTGTCTGGTACAAAATACGCCTGACGATAGGTAGTTATAAATTTCCCTAATCTTTGACCCATATCTAAGATTCGATATTGAGCCCAAAGATCCATAAGCCCATTAGATGCAGGGGTGCCTGTTAGTCCTACAATCCTTTTTACTTTAGGTCTTATTTTCATCAATGCTTTAGAGCGTTGAGTACGATGGTTTTTGAAAGAAGAAAGTTCATCAATTACGACCATATCAAAATCGATTTTATTGTTTTGTGTTTCAATCAACCATTTGATGTTTTCTCGGTTGATAATTAGTAAATCTGCTCTTGCTTGAATTGCTGCTACACGTTCAGCTTCAGTTCCTACAGCCACAGCAAATTTCAATTCAGATAGATGATTCCACTTTGCTACTTCTTGAGGCCAAGTGTCTCTAGCAACTCTCAGTGGGGCAACTACTAAAATTCTTTGTACCAAAAATGAATCAAACAGAAGATTGAAGATTGCACTTAAAGTGATGACTGTTTTGCCTAAGCCCATATCTAAAAAGATTGCTGCAACTGGGTGAGTTTCAATAAAGTTTTGTGCGTATTCTTGATACTTATGTGCTTTGTATTGCATTTAAGATTTCCTCTATTTGTTTGCAGTCATCTAAAACATAAACTTGAAACCCAAGATTTTTTAACATCTCATGTTTTACCAACTGTAGTGGGCGAGGGGCTTTGCCAGGAGCCTTAACTTCAACAAAGCCGACCTTTCCTTTTGGTAAAAGTACTAAGCGATCAGGCATCCCAGTGTTACCAGGACTGATAAACTTCAGAGCTTTACCACCCATTTGGGCAACTCGTTTTGTCAGAGTCATTTCAATTACACTCTCACGCATTAAAACCATCCTTTGGGACAGATGGACAATTTGGACCGGTTTTCCCTATACGTGCGCACAGACGTGTTTCTGCTTTCTAATAACATAAGATTTCGATACTCTATAGGATAATTCTTGTCCTCTTGTCTAAAACTGTTTTTATTTCTTTTAATTGCAATAATTTGTGATGTGGACAGATAGTAGGACAAGGCTACTTTTGAGTTGTCCTTTATACATTCATGTGCCATTGGTAATACCTCTGTCGTCCATAAATAGGGAAGGTGGCTCGTCCACACTTTTCCCAGTTGTCCATTTTTTGCATAATTGCTGCAATTTCATATGAGTCGATTTTTCTCATCATGGCAGGATCTTTAGCAAAACATTCACTCCATATTTCCATATTGCAAACTCTCGTTCGCCTTACTGTTCCTCCTTCGTTGAAGCCAGAAAGAAAATCTCGTCTTTGCCCAAGATCTAAGTTGTCCCAATTTTCAGGTAAAAGGGTCTCAAGATATTCTCTAACAATGCCTTCACGCTCATCTGTTTCCATAGCTGCATTTTGATATTCTGTTGCTTGAATTGCATCTTCACCCTCTAAGAAAAGATTTTCTCCAAGATGATATAAAACTAATGTTTCAGCCCAAATTTGCTGTACATCTTCTTTAGTTAATTGCCAAGGTTTCTTCTCTGAGACTCCTGTTACATGCACAGGCCAAAATCGCCGGTTGCCGGTGATATCACGTAGGAATCCTGTCTCTGCATTTGTAGTACCTACGATGATACTTTGCCGTAGATGACTTTCAACATTCACACCATAGCTCGCTCGATATTTATCATCGGTTCGACTTATGAAGCTTTTTACTGTTTCAATGTCAGCCTTCCTCATGCCCGCAAGCTCTCCTAATTCCAATATCCAGTAACCCTGAAGTTTTTCAGGACCACTTTTATCTTTCATGTCAGTGAGAGTGAGACTGTCGCTAAACCACTTGCCTCCAAGTTTGGCAAAGAAGTTGGACTTACCAATTCCCTGTGGTCCAACAATGATCGGAACCTGATCAAACTTGATGCCGGGTTCGTACACTCGTGATACTGCTGCGACCATCGTCTTACGTGCTACCGCTCTAGTATACGAATTATCATCAGAGCCAAAATAATACGATAAAAGAGTTTCAACTCGTTCTGTACCGTCCCAAGGGGGCAGGGAATTCAGATACTCTTTTATAGGGTGAAAAGCTCGTTCAGCTGCAACTGCCAAAATTGCATCTTTGGTTTTAGTTGGAGAGTAAACTCCATATACTTTAGACATATAAACCTTTAAAGCTGCGTTATCAGAGTCATTCCAACCCATCTTTACTTGTTCCCAAGGCAATTTACCCCGACAATCTATGCTATCTTTATGACAGTTAAACGCTATTTCTTGTAATGCTTCATCAAAGCGCAGAATTAGGACAATGTTATCTAAGGTGTCTTTTACAGAGCCTTTCTTATCGAGCTCTAGTTGTTCTTGCCACGAGTGATTTTCTGAAAACTCTTTACCTGCTTCTTGAGTTCTCTCTTTTGCCAAAAGACTTTTTACTTCTTGAGAGGATAAAGCTAGTTGAACCATTTTCTGAAAACTAGGACTGCGAGAGGAGAATGACTCATCATCATCTGTATCACCAAACAAATGTATTCGAACTAAATCAAAACTATTTAATAACATTTGGGCTGCAGGGTCTGAGGCGTGGTGTGAGTAAGCAAACTTATCATCGTAGACAACAACACCTGCAGTAGAGTCAGCAGGGATATAATCATACCTTCCCTCAACAGCAGAAGGTTTATAAATATAAGATAGGTACTTTTCAATTGCTTCTTGAATAGCAAAAGCTCTACAAAAAGCACCTACAATTCCACTTTTAGATAGAGGATCTTCTTGTTTCTTTACCCCGACCTTTCTTACAGTGCTTTCACGACTAGAGGTAGGTAGCAATGAGAAATTTTGCCAGTTAGGCTTTGTTTTTAGAAACTCATCTGGGTCTAACCAAGAGCCTTTTGATTGCTTAAATATAAAAGTCCCATTTGTTGCTGTAGTGGGCCAATACATAAGTTGATGAGGCCGATATGAGCATTCATCGAACTGGTCGATGTCAAAAGAGTCAGTAACATAACGAGCAATTGCAATATACTCATCAGGACTTACATCTCTGGTTAGGGGAATGATTATACGTGCTCTAGGCTCTTCATAAGTATGACCATGAGTTGTGTATAAACATGCGGCATACTTACATTGATTTTCAAAACCATCTAACAAAGAATGAGATAAATGATCTGCATCTAGGGTGAGCATAGATCGGCTTATTAAGGTTTCTCGACGTCTGCGATTATCTTTTAAATGGCCACCAACAAACCCACCTTTATCTTTTACTCGATCTCGTTCTCTTTTTGAAAGTTTAGGATATTCTTCGATGCTTTCTGTGGTTCTTATAGTTTGAGATAAACGTTCACACAAGTCATCAAAAGAAATTGTTTTATTAGTCCAAGTTTTGGCAAAACAACTATTGCCATAGGCTATAGGGAGTCTACGCATAAGCCGTACTCCCAGATTTATAAATATAATGAGTCATGAATACTATCTCTCCTCAGTAACAACCGAGGAAGCGTACCCGTTTGCAAATAAAAATATTTTTAGAAGTGTTATAGTTTTTAGAATAAAATTACTTATCTAAACTATTGCTGTTATACTGAAAGCAAGAAAAAATGTTTTTGAGAAAAGCATTGTTTTGGAATGGAGGCTGAGGAATGGAAAATGGTAGAATAATTATACAGATTGAAAAATCTGATTTGGAAGAACTAAAAAGGGAAATTCGCCATAATAAGACAAAGCTAACGGGCGTGACGTTATTATTGCTTTTGATTGCTATCGCGTTAGGTTATTTATCTTTTAACACATATCGGGAAAACAATGCCTCAAAACTAATTGATTCAACTCGCCGCGTTTTAATGGTTTCACTTACAAATAACTACGATGAAATATCAGATGAAAAACAGGTTGGAAATGCTTTGTTAAATGGTGGCATGATTCAGTTACAAATTGATGGTGAAGCCCTATTAGAATCTTTTGGTAATACTAATTATAAACAGTATGGTGCATCAGGTTCATCAGGGAAATTTTATATTATGGGAGCTATGCTAAATTATATAGCAAGCCGTGGTTGGACTTTAATTCAAAGTTCAACTTCTATATTAAATAATGAATATTATTTCATTAAATGATAGGAGGTAACTCCGCTTAAATAATCATCGAATATAATGAAGGAGACACTACAATGATTCATCCATTAGTTGAATTAGCAAAACAAGAATGTTATCTCGGTTCTCATGTCGATTCTTTCCTAATTGAATCGAATTCAGGTAAAGATAGTCAAGAATTTATTGAAGATGCAAATGTTCTTGTTCATGACATTCAGCGTTATCCACACGCTTTTGTATTGGCTTGCATTCTTGATACCTCTGTTGCCGCTGAGGTTGCTTGGACAATTCCACAAAGAGTAAAAGAAAATCTAGGAACTTTTGACATCAAAGAATTGTATAAAATAAAAGAAGATCAATATATTGAAATGTTTTCAGGAGAGAGTAAATGGCATCGTTATCCAGCTCGTAGTGCAAAGTTCTTTTATAGAGGTGTACAACAAATTGTTGATAGCGAGTTGATGAATGGAGATGCATCAAAAATATGGGAAGATGAGCCAAGTTCTCAAGATGTTGTTCTAAGATTCATGGAGTTTTCAGGGTGTGGGTTTAAGATAGCGAATATGGCTCCAAACTTACTTTATCGCTATTTTGCCATAGAGTTTGCTGATTACAAGTTTTTTGATATTGCCCCTGATATCCATACTACTAGAGTTTTTAGTAGATTAGGATTGACTCCTACTACTTCAAATGCTGAAGCAGCCAAAATTTATACAATTTGTAAAGCCCGAGAATTAAATCCTGAATTTCCAGGCATTGTAGATGGGGTTTGTTGGGAGGTCGGCAGGACATTTTGTTCTCCAAGAAATCCTAACTGTATGGGATGTCCACTTAACGAATTTTGTAAACATAACCGCTAAATTAGTCGAATGTACAAATATAAGTATATTTAACGTGAAAACAACATTAGAAAAACTTTAGATTATAAGATAAAAAAGAATGACTTGCCTTGAGCTATCTTTGGCAAGTCATTCAAGAAAAAAGTTAATTATCCTTTAGGAGGATAAGGATCGTTGCCGTGTGGTATTGTGGTTTTTTGTCTAATTTTTCCAGTGTTTTTATTCTTTATAGCAATTTCTCCACCACCTTGATTGATAAGGCGCTGACGGCCAGCTTCGTAAGCTTCAGCTTGTGTTTCATAAAACTTAGCTGGTTTGATAGCATCATTTGCTTTATCTGCCCACCCCTTTCCAGGAACATGGTAAATAGTACGACCAGAATTTTTCTTACTCATAATGATTTTACTCCATTATTAATTATATGCACCTAAGAGCAACAGAGGGTGAATAATGCAGTCAGGTTATAAGAATGCTTGCGCATATCCAATACTAAAGCCTTGATGGTCTAGTTAATTTTACGAATCATTTTCCATAGGCATCTTCCTCCCCACAAGTTCTCTCTGTGCGAAAAAAGCCTTGACAAAACAAATTCTGCGACGTACCTTTATGTTGCTTCGATTGGTATATCTTATGGTTGTTTTGTCTTGTAACGCACAGCCTAGATTATGCGTGAAAGTAATCACCATTCTTTACACGCCCAATTTTATCAAACACGGCAGTAGCTATCTATGCCGTGTTTTTATTTACTTACTCCCCAATAAGTTTGTAATCCTTTAAGTCAAAAATCATAGCTTCCAAGTCATGATTGTAAATGCCAGTTATAGAGTAGCGTCCGTCAGGACTCCATTTCATCAATTGCCATAAAGTATTCAACAAATCACGATTGTTCCAACGCACGGATATTGTTTTTTTTTGTGGTGACAAGAACAGTATTGCTTCTTCTTCTTCCGAAGTACTTCGCACGACTGCAGCAAGTTTTCTTTCGTGTTGAATAAGCAATTTTACATATTCCGGTTTCCCTAACTTTATAATGGCAGATTTGCTGAAAGTAACTCCGTTACGTGTAACAGAGATGCTAGGCTCTCCTATTGTCATTTGAAAAAGCTCAAAGTCCTGTAATGATAACTCATTCATAAAAGTCTCCATTCACTTTCTTATGCTCTAAGTATAATCATATTTGTGTTTGTAGTCAATCTTTTTAGCGCTACTTGGTGCGTCTGATGTGTGTTTTCAATATTTTGGAAACTTGCTATAGTAAATTTTCATGTTGGTGTTTGTGTTTTTGTTAAAATCGCTCCTAAATCGTTAGAATTCTAGTTGTAAGCATGTTTAGTGGTGGCTTTGGTGCGCCATGTGTGCGCTTGTTGTGTTTTTGTGTTTTCCTTGAAAGAGCTGCGCTGTTGCCTTAAGTATGCCCGTGGAGGGCTGGTTTTGATTGTGTGTATTTCAATCTATAATTGCATCTATAGCAATTTCTATATATCAAGAAATGGATCAAACAGTGGGCTTATAATTAATATTGATAATCACGCGACTTCTTTTTTGAAATATATATTTGACATTAAGAGCATTAAAAAACATGCCGAGTATTAAATAAGGATCAATCTGAGCGATTAATAAAATGAAATAAAGATTTCAATAGATTTGGCATGTTTGAAAAGGAGAGAACAATATATTTAGTAGTATCATGAATAAGAAAAAATGAAATAAATTACTAATCAGAAATGGTTCAGCAACTGACTTCAAAACAAGTTACAGTTTGTCAATGCAAACAGAAGCAGTATGTTCACTAAATCAACACTATTTATTTGCTACTATACGATTGAGTTTATATCTAATTTGACAATTAGTATTGAAATACTTTAATGATATAATTTTGAGTTGAGCCCGTCTAATTTCTGCTTTCATCCCTTCACTTATATAATCTCCAAAAACCCAAACTTCTGAACATTTATCCAGCAGTATGAGACCAAAGAATAAACCTATATCTCGTTCATGTTGAGAATCATCATCCAGGAATTGAGGATACAGAAGGTGAGGGGTAATCGGTAGATATCCTTGTTCAACAGCAAACCTACTATAGCGGCGGGCATTATCAATATTAGTTTCAACATCCCCAGCAAAGGGTGAACAAATATACACCATAGGATGAAATGGAAAGCGAGGTTTCTTTTTGCTTTCCACAGACATGATTGCTTTATAGGGAGTAAGATCTACATATCCTTCATTATTAAAACGTGAGATTCCCATAACTAATCCTTTTTGTAAAATGTGGTTTCAAATCCTTCTGCATTAAGAGCCAGGCCTTTAGCCCATTTAGGCAGGATTGCCATGGTTGAGATAACATCTTCAAGATTAAGTTCACTTGAAGCTTCAACAACAATTTCATCATGAACGTGCATACATATGTATGTGTTTTTGAGATTAATCATGGCATGGCTAAGCAGATCTCGACTTATTGCTTGAATTATATTTTCAACTACTTTAGGGCCGTAGGTTTCGATACGTTCCCATTTTTTAGCCACTCCAATTCCTTCATAGGTAACACAAGGAGAATCGAATTTATTTCTTCCCATCCTAGGCTTTACATAAGCAAGTCGACGATTAGAGGGGAGAGTTATAAATAAAAACCCACTTTCATATGAAAAGCGAATCCCATATGTACTAACGCTGGTTTTTTCTTGAACTACTTTTTTGACTGCTTTATCAACATCCCACCAAAATCGCACAATGGCGGGATTGGTCTCTCTCCAAGCATTAACTAAGGGATAAAGCTCATCTTCTTTTAAACCTAATTCAAGAGCTCCCATTGCTTTTAATGCCCCAACAGAGCCACCATAACCTAATGCAAGTTCTGCGATTTTTCCTTTTTGTCTAAGATGTGAATTCTCTCCGTTCTTCTCTACTGGGACCTTAAACATCTGAGATGCAGAAGCACAGTAGATATCACCCCCATCTTTAAATACATTTATTCTCCATTTTTCATTAGCAAGCCAAGCGATAACTCTAGCTTCAATAGCTGAGAAATCTGAAACTAGTAGACGCTTATTTGACTCGGGGATAAATGCCGTACGTATTAATTGAGAAAGTGTGTCAGGAACATTAGAATACAATAATTTTACAGCATCATAATTTCCACTTTCAACTAAAGAGCGGGCAACTTCTAAATCTTCAATTCTGTTTTGTGGTAAGTTTTGTAGTTGTACACGCCTTCCTGCCCATCTTCCTGTCCGATTAGCTCCATAAAATTGAAACATTCCACGAGCTCTACTGTCTCTACAAACAGTAGCCAACATTGCTTCATATTTTCTTACTGATGATTTGGCTAGCTTTAACCGTAGAGTTAATACTTCTTGGATATAATCAGGGGTATGCTTGATTGATTTCTCAACATCTTTACGACCAAGTGTATCTATTTCGATGCCTTGATCATTAAGCCACTCTTTTAGTTGCATTACAGAATTTGGATTTTCTAAGTCTGTAATATATTTTAGACGGTTAGATATTTCTTCTTTGGAGCGTTCATCCATGACAATTGCGTTAGACACAAAAGGTATGTCAATTTTTACACCTCTATCATTTATAATTTGATCTAAGTGATACTCTTGCCAAATATGTGAAGGGACAGGAAAGCGAGAAAGGCGTTTTTGTATTGCTAGTTCAACTTCTACATCACGACGGTTGTAAGCAGCAAAGAGTTCCCAACGAATAGGATCATCTGTAGCTTTGTTACGTAATCGCCCCTCATTTGAAATTGTTGGAGAACAAGGATTACAAAAATATCGAATAAGTTCTTTGCCTTCATTCAGTTTTTGTTTTTCTAAACCTAAGATAGCTCCAGCACCTTCTAAAGAAAGAGGTAGGCCTAAGTATGCACTCCATATCATAGTGCAATGCCATGAAGATGGAGATAAGTATTGTCCTTGAGAAAGCCCAAGAAACTTCGATAAACAAATTCTTTCAAAATTAGCATTGAAGGCCCATTTCAAAATTGAGTCGTCGAACAGAGCCTCGGTAATTGATTCGGGTATAGTTTCTCCTTGAACAATATCAACAACTTCAACTTTACCTCCATCAATTGAATAGCCAAAAAGCATAACTTCAAAATCATCAGCTTCTACATAACGGTAGACCCCACTTTTGACTAGGTTTGTTGAGGAGTAAGTTTCAATGTCTATACTTAGATGCGTCATATAAATTCCTAGGATAAAAGGGGTGTAGTGGGTGTTAAACCACTACACCATTAAGTAATTCATGCAAGAAAATCATCGTCTTCATAGGTTGCAAAGTCACTTTCTGCACTTGCTTTACCTCCGAGTGGTTCACCAGGACTTAGAAGTTGTAAGTTTTGTAAACCACAGGCAATACCACGATTGCCATTAGAGTTAAAAGCATAAAAGGTAATTGATGCCCGTCCATACACACCGGAGTAAACCTCACTACGGTTGAGCACAGGATTACAAGTAGCATCTACTATTCCCGGTGCTGTGGTGCTGTTTGCGTTGATGAAATAGGCTCCTTCATACGCAGAATCATCTGGACGATCTATATCCCCATCCCTAAGAGGTGTTTTTAGAGCTGAAAGGGGAGGCACACTTTTTCCACTGCCCCTAAGTTTCATTTCACCTTCTTTGTAAGCAGCTTCAATTGCTAATTTAATCTTTTGAAGAGTGTCCTTGTCACTTTTGGGAATGATAAGAGAAACTGAATACTTGGGAGTTCCGCCATTAATTGATACTGGCTCCCATACATTTGCATAAGACCAACGTGTATCTTTGCCTGTGATTACCTTCATTGGATTTTCAAAATTTGACATTATTTTTCCTCCATGTCATTAAAGTCATTGATTGTAATGGCCGGTCTTTTATCGCTTTCCGGCACAAGCGTTGGTGCACCAAGAGGTTTGTGGATTAAAGACCCTAGAAGTTCTTGAAATTGGTTTTTGCCTAATAAACTAGTCATAGCGGTTATTCCTAAGATTTTATTGTCATATGGGTCGTAACCAGCGTTTTTAACTATCTTGGCAACTGCTTCATCATCTATATACTTCCTATTGGATCTTCCTCGAACTAACTTAAATCCTTCAAGTTTTTCTCCTCTATTAAGAAGCGAGAAAGCGTACTCTTTGATATCAGATGCCCATGCAACCAGTTCTTCTGCTTTCTTTAAGATTTCGCCAATTTCGTTGTTGTTAAGTAAGGACGGAGATCTAAAGTCGTATTTAGCTAATTCAAGATTATCTTCAGCGCGTTTTCGGCAGGTTGCCTTCACTTTACAGAACCGACAATGTTCACCAGATTGAAATTCGCCTTTGCCTTCGTGCGCTAGGAGGGCCTGTGGTTTGAGATAATTCTCTGCCCAATTAAGTAATTCAGTTGTTTCTATCGTGCGAGTACTAATGTTCGAAAGTCGGGGTTGATAAACGGTCATTAGAACTTGGTCTATTTCATACAAGTTTGAAAACATCTCTAGTGCACCAAGAGCATAAAGCATCATTTGAGTGTTGTTTTCTGATGAAACAAGAACCCCTTGTCCATATTTGAAATCAATGATGTGCAACGTTTTATCATCAAGAATTATACAGTCCCCAGTTCCTTTGCAATTAGGTACAAATTTAGAAATGTCTAATTTTTGTTCAGTAAGAATAAGAGCGTCTTTATTTTTGGATTTAGCCATTTCATATTGTTCAAGAATATAAATTGCATAACCATCAGTGTGATCATCCATTGCCTCATCGTAATATTTCAAATTGGCCTTAGGATTTTCGACGACTAAACCCAGTGCTTTATTTATTTTATATTCGCTGAGTGTATGAGCGTCAGTTCCTTCTTCTGCAAAAACACTTGTTGTATCTTCTATGTGTTCCCCTATTCGAGCAGAGGGGGGACAGTTGAGCCATCGTTGAGATGACGAAGGAGATAATAAAGCGTGTTTGTTATCCACGATTAAGCTCCTCGATATCTCTAATGAAACTCGAATAATACTCTGGTTTTAGATCTTCAAGGTTTGTAGCATAGTGGTGAGTAAAAACTTCTTTAATTTGGCTTTCACAGTTTTGGCTTTTTAGTTTTTCTAATGAGGCTTCAATATCATCTATACTCGTTCCTAGATATTGTGCTTCATTTACAAGAGCAGCATAATTTTTTGGATCTATCTCTGAAAGTTTGTCAGCCTCATATTTATTAAGAAGACTTCTTATTTGTTCAGTAAATCCTTCCCTTGATTTTTCAGCTAAAGTTCTTCGTACTTCAACCAAGGAAAGAGTAGGAGTAGGTTCAATTTCAGTTTGAGAATCCTCATAGTTATCAATTAATTCAGGCTGTAAAATATTGGTGGCACCTTTATCCACTAAATTATCTTTATTTTTTATATGTTCTATTGCCTCAGCAAGTGCTCTTAAACCTTCAATACTTTCAGAAAGTAGTTGTTGTAATTTATCATCCATTGTTTTTAACTCCTTGTTGGGTTTCGTGAATTTCTACAGACCTGACTGATTTTCCAGGGGTGAGAATAAGCACTTCGCTATAAGGACCAAATAAGAAGCGAAGCAATCTAGCAGATACTCGTTTTCCTCTACTTTTGAGTATCTGTTGATTACTACCTTCTTTGTGAGCCACGTTGATTTGGACTCGGTGTTGAAGCTTCATAATTAATCTCCAGATTTGAACGGGAATAACCCGGAGGAAGGGCTAGTGATAAACACTCTCCCTTCCTCTATCTTTTGCCGGTAAAACGTACCCATGTGACAGGTTCTCAGTTTATTTATTGGCATAGGTCTCTTCATAAAGTGCTTTAATGCGGGCAAACATTTTTCTACGTCTACTGCGAATTGCGTTGTCAGTGGTTCCTTCATCTCTAGCGATATCTACTAGGCGCCTACCTTCACTGAGTTGCCAAAAAAGTTCTTGCTGAGAAGGAATGAGATGTGGAATCAATGTGTGTACTTTATCTCTTAGAGTTGGGTCTACTTCTTTAGAAAAAAGAGCCTCCTCTGGAGATATGTGATGACTGGTTAGATTTTCGATAGGATCTGTTGGACTTTGAACTGAGTTAGTTGTGATAAGGTTTTTAGCAAACTCACAACGTTTATCTTCTAACTCTCCTTGGTAGCGGTCGTTTAGCCTCTCGTAGTTATATGAATCTCTTAAAACGGTGATAATCTCTTCTGTGATTCCATTTTCTCCAACAGTGAGCAGATACGGTTTTCCGTCTATATAATAATAGAATTCTGTTTTATTCTCTTTTGCCATTTTCCCCTCCCTGGGGCTGGGCAAAACGGAGACAGAATTCGGACATACAGCGATTAGGGCATGCAGGCCGGTTTCAAAACGTTCTCCGTTTTGACCCTCGACCGGTGCATTCCCTACTACCGGTGTAATTAGTAATTTGTGTGGTGCATCTTTTGAGGAATACTGGCCAGGCAAGAAGATGCAGTTATTCGAACTCAACGAATTCGAATGATTTTTACCGCTTAGTTTTGGCCTTAAAACAAGCAGTACCGTTTAATAAAAATCTCCGAGCAAAAAAAGACCGGATGATTACAAAACATATGTCTTGTAACTCATCCGGCCATTTGGTAGTTCATTTTGACTCCATTGCTCAGTATGAATCTATTACTGAAATATTAGTTTAAGTATATCAATGGATTGCTTTATTTAGTTTTGTGCTATATTACCTCCTAACCTGCTTGGCAGGCACATGCGTTCTGTTATTGGAACAGATACAATATTGCGACAATGTGGGCACTTGAGAGAAATTTCTACGGGTTCTTTGGTGTTGTGTAGTCTCGAAGTATCAAAAGCACGTTTCCCACAAAGTGGACATTTCATTGATATTGCCATCGCAACTCCTTACAAATATTAGCGTTAGCTAAAGAGCTAACATAAGGGTGAAAAAGAAACTAGCTGCTATTTAACAGCTAGTAACCTTTGTACTATAAAATGCAGGCAATCAGTGTTATGCCCGCAAGATTTCAATTCAATAACTTGTTGGCCAATACCCTAATGATTGAAGCCTAACTCTTGCAGCTTCTTCTGAAACTTTAAAAATTTTGACCATCTCTCGAGCTAAATCAAAATGCCAAAGAGGGCTTCCTGTTGGTTCCGTAATGTTCTTTAGCTTCTTAACAGTAGACTTTGGCATTAATAGAACAGCAGATAGATAGTTTGCCTGCCATTCTAGCCAAGCCTCTCCTTGTAATTGCCTACCATATGTATCTACTTCGCTTAAATCAGGAATGAATGTTTGTGAGTATATGCCTTCATAATTATCACTTTGCTCAATAGTTTCAGCTTTCCATTGAAAATATTCTGAATGAAGTAATCCGTGTGCAATTTCGTGTCCTTGGGTAAAACGTTCTCTATGCTCCAAATGTGAACTCTCTGCCAAAGTCCCTTCAATGATAATGGTATTCTTTTTTACTGAAATAAATTCGGCTCTTTTCAAGTAGGGATCGTACACAGGCATAGAATCTGTATCATTAAAAATAGTGATACCTAGATAGGCTTGGTTGTGTGATAAATACTGGTATTCAAAATTAAAACCCATGTATTTAGAGATCAAACTATCGAGGTTTGTTGCTTGTGGCTCTTTCAAAACAGCGGGAGAAAAGTCACGCAAAACTCTTTCACCATATTTTTCGAGTTGAATTTTACTTAAACAAGGTATCCCATTTAAATCTAACGAGCATGCACACTTTACCATGTTGTTTTAATCCCCTCTGCTCTTCCTCTTAATGAGTTCATCAATAAACATTTGCCAATCTTCTTCATCGGCTTCCAAATTCTTAGCTGTTCTAAGAGCAGCATTCACATATGGTCTATCACTAACATACGGATTCAAGTCTGGAGGGAGTAATCCTCTTTGTTGACCTATGATATCATACATTTCAGTTTCTTCTTCTTCAGTTAGATGCAATTCTCTAACAAGCGTGATTAGTCGCTCTTCAGTTAATGGACCACGTCGATTGTTCTCAACGTCACTCAAATACGGTGCTGATAAGTCTAATCTCCTAGCGAGTTCTCTAAGACTAATTTGCTTCTCCTCTCGCTTTCGTTTCAGATATTCTCCAAAACTCATACTGTCTTTTTTCATAATATCATCCTTGCAAGCCTGTATGCTTGTTAGCTTACAGAAGGAGATTAATATAAAGTTTTGTGAAGAGTCAACAGGTAAAGTAAAAATTATTAAAAATAGTTTATTATTTAAATCTATTAATTATTTCCATTTGATCTAAGACCTACTTGTACAAGTCTATCGTGTCTGGCATTTAGTAGAAAATTGTTTATTTCCTGAGCCTCTTCATCAGTTGCTAAATGTACTTTTCGATGGCAATTGGGGCAAAGAGCCACGATATTAGCTTCTACATCTAAACTTTTTTCATAGTTAGTTTGTTCACTCATAGGTATGAGGTGATGGGCTTCAACAAATGAATTGCCACTTGATTTACTTGTAAAGG
>JALOAG010000017.1 GCA_023228875.1 Bacteroidia bacterium
ACATTCCCCCTGCTATCTTGGAGAAGCTGGCGGAATGTAGCGGAAGTGTTGGGGGAATGTTAGGGGAATTTATAGAGAGTGTATAGGAGTCTCAATGAAAATCTCAACGAGAGGGAAGTTTAGTTTATAAACTGAGGCGAAAAGTCAGTGAATTTTTAAATAAAATATTATCTCTGAGAGCTTACATAATCATGATTTATAAAAGTTTTCTTTGTAAATATTAATAATTTTCATTTTGGATAAATAATTCTTGACAATGTTGATGTATTTGTTAAAGTTTGACTTAATAAGTTTTCAGTAATGAAAATGTGGAGGGAAAAAGTGATTGGCAACGACAAATCTTACAGAGGCATGTTTAAAGTTTTAAAGAGGTTTGCTATGTTGCAATGATATATAGTGATGCAAGTTATAGTGTATTAAATTTATATCAGTTGGTGATATTGAGTTTAAAATATTAGAAGGATATAATAGTAAGGTATAACATGGTAACAAGAAAATCAAAATTCTCAGGTCATCAGACCTTTACAGTTCGATATGGTTGGATAGAAAAAGGGTATCGTTTTATTAAGTCAGGATTTAGTTTTAATCAAGAAGATGCTATAGTTCATCTTGGCGTAGGCAAGAATATGGTTGATAGCATCCGCTATTGGGTGGAGCTGTCAGGTCTTTTAGAGTATCAAGAGGCAAGCAGATTAGCAGACAAATTGCTTGATGAGGAAAATGGGTGGGATCCATACTTAGAGGATAATAATTCTTATTGGCTTTTGCATTGGAATATAAACACAAATTCAGATTTATTTCATTCAGGCACAGCAATTTTTTCATATCTTCGTAAGCCAGAGTTTAGCAAGAAAGATGTAAATGATTCAGTACTTCATATAGTTGAAGCAACAGATAAAAGAAAGCCCAGCGTAAATATTTTAAGTAAAGACATAGATTGTTTCTTAAAGCTTTATGTAGGAAATCGTCGTTATATTCAAGGTCAAAAAGACGAAGGCTTTGACAGTCCATTTCAAGAGTTAAACCTTATTCAGCTGATGAACGATAGTGATCTTTATTGCTTTAATATAGGTTATAAACCTAATTTATCTGCAGAGATTATTTGCTATGCACTTTGGTCTTATATGAAAAGACATCGCAAAGCCACAGTCACAGTTAATGAGGCTCTTTACGGAGAGGAGAGTCCTGGCCAAATCTTTATGTTGGATGAAAACAGCTTAATCGGAGCAATAGAATCATTAAGTAATCAGGAAAAATGGTCGGATTGTATAGGCTATAATGAGGCAGCAGGCATAGCATTATTATATTGCGAATTAGAAGATGGTATGTCGCTTTTAGAGTCTTATTATACGGAAGGTGGGCTTGAATGAAAAATCTAATTAATGAATATGTAGAAGTAGCACCAAATTATAAACGTTCTGTTAATGTAGATTCTGATTATAAAAGAGATAGCAAAGACTATGGATATATTGTAACAACTAATGTAATGACAGCTCTTGATCGTATCATTTCAGGGCTTATCAAGCCCAAAGGTCAGAAGTCTTTTAGTATATCTGGCTTGTTTGGTGTTGGCAAATCATCATTTGCAGTATATCTTTCCCAACTGCTATCGCCTATACCTACAATTCACAATCAAGCATTAAATCATCTAAAAGAGAATGCTCCACAAAAATCAGTTATGGCTTTTTTAGAAGACAGAGATAATGCAAATCATTTATCAATTTTGATTACAGGCAGAAAAATGCCAGTAAATAAACTTATTCTTGAGGGAATATTAAAATCAGTTAATGCTTTGAAAGACAATGCAAAAGCAAGGGAAGTTATAGATCTTGTTAATGAAAACCTTGCCAATGAGAGCTGGCAAGACTCAAATGCTGTGTTGGACTGTTTAGATTTGGTTGGAGCATTAGCTATAGATTTAGGCTACGCAGGTATATTATTAATAATTGACGAAGCGGGAAAAACACTTGAATATTTGCTGCATGACAGGGATGGTGGTGATATCTATGTTTACCAACAAATAGCAGAATATGCAGAGCGTGTTAAAAGCTATTCTATGTTGTTTTTGATAACATTACATCAGCAAATGGACAATTATAGCGACCATCTATCAAAGACAAGCCGTGCAGAGTGGACAAAAGTGCAGGAGCGTTTTGAGAATATACGTTTTTCAGAGACAGCAAGCAGCACAATATTGATGTTATCAAAAGCAATAAAGCCACTTAAAGAAGCACCAAAAAAGATTAAAGACTCAGTAGGACAGGTATTACAAAAAATCAATGAGATAGACCATATCCTGCCAAGTGGTTTAAGTGCGGAATTGTTCGAAGATTGTGCATTTAAAGCATGGCCAATTCATCCATGTTTATTGTTAGCTTTGCCATATATATTCAAACGTTTTGCCCAAAATGAAAGGTCAATATTTTCATACTTAATCAGTGAAGAGCATTTTGGCTTTCAAAAAAATATCAATACCAATACGATAGAAAACGATGACGGTTTTATAAGAGTATATCATGTTTATGATTATTTGCTTTCTAATTTTGAGGTAGGTCTTTCAAGAAGCTCCAATGCCAAGAGGTTGCTCGAGGCTAATGATATCATCGTAAGCAAATATAATCTTAATATTGAAAATATCAATACTTTAAAAACTATAGCCATGTTGAATGTGCTGTCTGAAATATCTCCTTTAAGATCAACGCGATCTTTGTTGAAGATTTGTTTGCCTGACACATATGATTTGAATCTAATCTTAGATACGCTTGTGTCTCAGTCTCTTATCACTCGTAGAAAGCTTGACAATAGTTTTCGGATCTGGGAAGGGAGTGATGTCGATATAGATGAGAGATTGGGAGAAGCAAAGCGTAATTTACATTTTGATACTCAACTATTTTTAAAAACATTGGAAAAACATCTCAATCAAAAAGCGATGATAGCACGAAAACACAGTCTTGACAGGGGCGTCATAAGACATTTCTCAATAATATATACAGATCATTTCTTGGGATTAGATGAATTGTTGACAGCAGAAATAGATAAAGGAAGCTCAGGCTTAATAGCAGTGATGATGCCTGGTGAAAAGTACCCCGACTTAATCAATCAAACAAAGAAATATACAAAAGAATATGACCAGCTTATAATAGCTGTGCCAAGACAGTTAGATAGTCTAATAGAGCTTGCTAATGAACTGGCAAGCTTGAGATGGGTAGAAGAGCATACCAACGAGCTGAGGGATGATAGAATAGCCAGAAGAGAATTAAATATGCGAATCTCGTCGTATGAGCAGGAATTGAATAAAAGGTCGCAGACAATTCTCGACCCAAGAAAACTACCCATAGGAAACGCATGTGAATGGTATTGGTCTGGCGATAAACAAGATTTAAAAACACCTATAGAAATAAGCAGATTTCTTTCGAATGTATGCGATGACTTATATAACAAAAGCCCTATTTTAAAAAATGAATTAATTGCTCGTGATGACATATCTAATGCAGCATCAGGAGCAAGAAGAAGATTAATGGAATATATCTTAACAAAATCAGAGCTTGAAACATTCGGTATTATAGGCTATCCTCCTGAAAGAAGCATATATGAGGCAATTATTAAAGAAGCAAATATACATGCGAAAGACAAAAAAAATAATTGGTTTTTACAAGCACCTCCAAAAGATAATTATGTAAATCTCTATCCAGCATGGATATTTATGGAAAAACAGATTTTTAATAAAAAGCCTGAAGAAGTAAAACTTGATGAGCTTTGTAAAAAATTAAACAAAAAGCCTTATGGAATACCCAAAGGCGTGTTCCCTCTCTTATTTACTATCTTTTACGCTGTGCACCAAGATGAGCTGTTTTTGTATAGACAGGGATCTTTTTTACCAGATGCAAATACTGAACATTTTGATTTATTGCAAAATAGATTAGACTTATTTACTGTAAAAGGCTTGCGTATTGAAGGTATACAGTTGAAAATTATCAAACGACTTGCCAATTCTTTGCAAACAGAACAGAGTATCAATCATGTGGTAAAGGCATTATATAGCTATATCAATAATTTGCCAGACATTAGCAAAAGATCAAATAAGATTGAAGATAAAACTGCAATTGCCATGAGGGAGGCATTTTTATCAGCAGTATCTCCTGAAGATTTATTATTTATAGACTTGCCAAAAGTATTTGGGATAGCTGATCTTAAATTGTCTGATACCATAGACTTATATTTTACAAAGCTAAACAGCTCTCTCAATGCACTATTATCCTATGCATCATATATTCGGGACAATGCGAGAGATCAATTATTAAGCTATTGTAATTTGGAAAGAGGCGAAGCTGGCTGGTTGGAAATAGAGAACAGATGCGAGATCTTGAGCGAGAGAATAAAACATGACCTTATTACTCCCTTTATCAATTCTGTATTAAATGGTAAGAAAGACGACCACAATCCCATTCCTGCTTTATCCATTATAAGTGGGCGGTCGTTTGAGAGATGGTCGGATATTGATATAGACCGCTTCCCTGGATTAGCGCAAGGCAAGGCTGAGCTATTTAACTATTATTGGGAAAACCATGGTGTAATTGCACAGACAGGAAAGACAGATCCTGGCGATAATATACCTGAATTAGAGAGAGATATTGATTTAAGAGTTAAAAGCTTAATCAAAATAAGTTCAACCACTACTGCAATAAGGTTTTTAAAAGATAAAATCAAAGAATTAGAAGCAAATCAGAACAGTTAAGGAGAAAAACTTGGGTGAAAAAGTAAGACATATTTTAGCACTTTCAGGGGGCAAAGATAGTTCAGCCTTAGCTATATATATGTTAAACAAAAATATTGATATGGAATATGTGTTTACAGACACGGGCGATGAACTACCTGAAACTTATGAGTATTTAGAAAAACTATCAAGTTATTTGGGAAAAAGTATAACTTGGATAAAATCTGAACGTAACTTTGACTATTATTTGGACATGTTTAATGGAGTGTTGCCTGACCCAACAACAAGATGGTGTACAAGGTTGTTAAAACTTGTGCCATACGAGGAGTTTATAGGCTCGGATAATGTTATAAGTTACGTTGGTATCAGAGCAGATGAGCCCCATAGATCTGGCTATATTTCTACAAAACCAAATATCAAGCCTGTTTTCCCATTTATTGAAGATAATATTAGAAGAGATGATGTAATTAGGATATTAGATGAAGCTGGCTTAGGCCTTCCTGATTACTATAAGTGGCGTTCACGTTCTGGCTGCTATTTTTGCTTTTACCAACAGAAAAGAGAATGGGTTGGTTTGTATGAAAATCACCCTGAGCTATTTAGGAAATCAGCAGATTATGAAAAAAGTGTAGCAGTTGATGGAGTTAAATATACTTGGAATAAAGGCGAAGAGTTGTATGATTTGATTAAACCTAAAAGAAGAAATCAAATAAAACAAAACTATCAAAATAGGGTGAAAAGAGAAAAGAAAAAGTTCAAAGTAAATCAAAAACTTGCAGAAGCATACAGCACTAAACAAGAGATTGACTTTAAAGCAAGTTTGACAATAGAATTATAACTGTTTTTTACAAACATGTAAAAAAATAGTTTTAAAATTTTATACCTTTGGAGGTCATATGGCATTAGATAGGGTTTTAGATATGATCCAAAACATGAGGATACATAAAAGAAACAACACTGTAAGTCCTCATAAGTTTGCTTTACTATTAGCTATTGCTGATATGTATATAAGAAACAAGTTACATGACAATAAGCTGATTTTAAACGAGGAATTAGAAGAAAAGTTTGAGGAAAAGTACAAAACGTTAGATAACAACGCAAAACCAAAAGATATTAATATTGAATTTCCATTTTATGCACTTTCAAACGACGGTTTTTGGACATTTGATATCAAGAAAGAAAAAGAAGAAGATTATCAGTATATTATAAAGAGCAGAGACAGCAGGTTCACAAAAAAAAGAATATTAGAAATAATAAATTATGCTGTTATTTCAAATGATTTAAAAACAATTTTGCTTGATGTTAAATCTGCAACTGAAATAATGTCGTTTATATACAAAAGATATAATGAATTGCAAGAAAAAATCTCTGTATTTGAGTACGAAACAACAGAAATAAAAAGCCAAGAATCAGCTTACTTTTGTGACTTTGTAAATGAGGAAAATAAAAATGATAAATATGATGAATGTAATAATGCCCTAAAAGATAATAAAACATCAATAATACATTTTGGTAACTATCTAAGTACCTTAATAAGCACAAGTGCACTAAATGAGAATGTAATAGCAGAGTCTCAAGCAGTCAATGATATGTTTCATACAATACATGTGGAACATCCATTGACAGATAGAATAATAGAAGCTTTAAAAAATAATGAGCATGTGATTTTAACAGGGCATGCAGGAGATGGTAAGACGATCATAGCTGTAGATGTTTTTAAGAATTTATCTGGCATGGACAAATCGAAACCATTGGTAAAACCTATGAGAGATATTGAGGAAATCGAAAATCAGAATGTTAGAATTATTAAAGACTTTAGCGAAAGGAATGAGCAAGACGACAAGACATTAATAGGAGAGCTACACAGTCATAATTATAGTTATTTGATAGTTTCTAACACAGGAGCATTATTAAACTTTTTCCGTTCGCATGCTGATGTATTGGACTCAACCAAAGTAAAAGTTGAAAGCGATGTTTTAAAAGCTATTAGCAATGAAAAAGGAGAGTCTGTTTTAAGTATTGAGAAAATAAGATTTAAGGTTTATAATCTTGCATTGATGAATAATCTGTATTTAGCTGAGTCAATTTTTAAGAATATGATTAGGGAATCAAACTGGTCGTATTGTAAGTTTTGTGAGAAGAATACTTATTGCCCTATCTTCGAAAATGTTAAGCTTATAAACAACAAATCAGAGCAAGTCATTAATAGGCTATTTTTAATGTATATGCGTATGTATGAGTATGGTACACGTCTCACTATTAGGCAAATTACCTCACATTTGGCATATTTAATAAGCAGTGGCTTCAGGTATGAAGATATTAAAAGAAGTGTTAAAAGCAATAAAACAAGGTATTTATTTTTTAATAGGGTGTTTGGAGATGATGGAAACAAAAAAGATCAGAAAGCAATTAAAATGAAGGCTATTGAAGAGATTAATAAGCAAGAATACGGGGACATCTTATCACCTTCTCATGAGGCACCTTTGTGGAAAAAAGGAGCTAAATCGTTTAATTTTAAAATGCCAGTAAATATTAATGATGATTATTTTATTGATTTGCATAGGGAAGGCTCATATATAGCATCAAAAGAAAACATTTCTAATACACCAGAAAATGCGAGAAAACAAGCACGCAGAATACTTTATTTCTTTAACGAAGATGAAGAGCAGAATAAGCTAATTATTAGTAAGTTTTTAAAATCGGCAAATATTCTTAACTGGGAAAGCTGGCAAAAAACTCCAAGACTTGATAATAAGGAAGTTTACTCGACAATGATATTGGATGTGATTTACGAGTACTTTTCAGGGATAAAAAGGCCAGTCAAAAATATGTCTCAAGACGATAAAGTATATATTACCCTATCCCGAAATCAGAGCAATATAAGGCAAAGTGCACAAGTAGTGCTAAAAGAGTTTAATTGGAGACAGTCGTTTGAGTTGGATCTTGTTGAGGAGAAGGAAGCTACAGGCTATCCAAAAACTAAGTTATTGTTAAGTGGGAAAAACTCTTTCGAGGGAATTGATTTGGGCCTGGATCTGCCTTTCTTGGACTATGTGAGAAAAAAGAGAGATGGAGAGATTGTTGACTTATCTAAGACATCATATAGAGAGAGATTAAATCAGTTTAAAAATACCATACTAAACAAAAGCAATTTAAATGAAAGCGAAATGCTCTTAATTCGAATGAGAAATGATAATAAAGTGGTACGTCAAAAGTATAAGATTTCAGACAGTAGACTGGAGGTATCCAATGACTGATATGACATTCCCATACAATGCACAAAATGTAGATGCATTTAGAAGAAATCCTGCGATCAGGTTGTATGGTAATAGGTTTAGCATTGATCAAACCAGTATAGAGCTTTTATCAGAATTCTTTTTGGTAGCATGTTCTGCAAAAAAGATAGGAGATGATGAAGTTGAGACATATTTTCCTTCTTATGAAACTCTTTTGAATTGGGATAATGAAAAACTCAAATATGCACCGACAATTAGATTAAACTTAAAGCTTTTTTCTTTTCTAAGTGCATCAAGAATTGACAGTAGGCATGTCAGTCATAGGAAGCATCACAGTTATTTAATAGGCCGTTTAAAAGAAAAAATTGACACAAAAGAAGATAACGAGAACGAGATTATTAAAACTTTAGAAAACTTATTGATGGGTTTACAGGCTGCAGGTTATGGTCGTACTTGGTGTGCCCAAAGCTTTTTGCCTATATGTAAGAATCTAATAGCTGGAGAGGCTATTTGGGCAGAGACAAAAGCAGCAAAAGCGGGTGTGCAAGATTGGGACGAAATTTTTATAACGAATAAAAGATATTTTGAAACAAATAAGCATATATTTTACGCCCGCGGTGGCGAGCTTTTATACTTACAGCTTTGCAATGGTTTACAAAGAACAAAGGAAGAAATAAGATCTTGGTCTGGTAAAATCGGACTTGGTTTTGAAGAAGAGGAATTAGATCCATCAAGATTGTTATCGAGTTTAGAAAACGGTTTTGATAGCTTATTTAAAAAAAGTCCTCAAATAATAGGCAAACTTGCTAATTTCATTGATGAGAAGCTTGATAAGGAGACATCAGTTAAAACAGATGGTGAAGCAGATTTTTTGCGTTATGTTGAAGCAGGTTGGTGTAATGCAAATACATGGCAAGAGGGTTATTTATTGGCAGTCGATATTGTTCGTATCTTGAAATCCGATTTTGATATAATTGAAAGCATTCATTATCTTGAGACTTTGTTTGTGCTTCATAATCTAAGAACTTTAGCAATGCAAAGTAGCAGACAGCTTGATGAAAGTAAAGACTATTATATGGCAGTAACATCAGCAAGCGAAGAAGACGGGGCTTTAAAAAGGATATCACATCAAAGTTTAAAGTCAATAGAAAAAAAGATCTATTATGCGATCAACGACTTTTTTGAGAACCAAGATTATGAGAAAGACCAAAAGTATTTAAATGAAGCGAGCCGTCGTTCAGGCCATAAGTTATTTTTAAATCTTGCAAAAAAGATAGATTTTGTTATACCCAAAAAAGGGAGCGGGGCACGATTTGTCATGACACCAGAAGTGTTAAAACTCTTAGTAGCGATCACAGTACCCGAAAATGGTAGAATTACATATGATACTTTTAAGGAAATAATCAAAAGTCGTTGGGGAATGGTTTTTGATAACCGGGGTTTTAGTGAATGCAATAAGTCTATAAATGGATCAGAAATATATATTGATAGTAATGTTGATGCTTGGTTGATAGAGATGTTAGATGAGAGTGGTTTGCTTGTTCATTTGTCTGACTCATGTGCGTTAGTGCTACATCCAAAACAAGATTAAGAGGGAGGTAATAGTGAAATTTATCAGTTCAACAATAAAGCGTAGTATATTTAATAAGATAGACTCAAGCTTATCAACAGCACGTCTTGGGCAAAAAATGATTTTGATGATTCATGATTTACCTGAAGATATGATGCTAAAAGTAGCAGAGATGATATATAAAGACCTTTTTTTTCGAGATAATATCAAACTTACTTTAAAGATCGCGAAGTCAGTAGTGGACGGCTGGTCGCAAAGCTCCAGAATTAAAGCAGAAAATAATAGTTGGACAGCAGAATTAAATAATCTTGCCAGTTATAGAAATGTTGATGCAGATCAAGGCAAGTATAATATAATAATCTTGTTTGGTACAGATAAAGTTACGGATTCGGCAAGCCTTGCAGACTTTAATGAATTTAGCTTGAAGACAATTTGGGACTATGAAATGACAAAGTCTTTTAGTTCATGGATTGAGGTTTTGTTACAGGATTTAGAAATAGATTTGCCAGACATCGATGGTTTTAAACGGTTTGATAATATATTAAAGCCAATTATAGATCATGGAAAAGCTGATTTGTTGTCTATGAGTCAGTGGCTTGAAAATATGGACTTTAGCGAGTGCAATACATATTTTGATATAATAGAGAAAATGCTAAAGAATCTCAAAGTTTTTGGTTTACCCAGATTTGATAGCTATGAATATAAAAAAACAGGGAAACGATTTGCAAACTATATTAGTGATTCAGATGAGTTCTTTTCATATAGCAAGTATATTGATAATTCACATAAAGATAAAGCAATAAAAGCAATAGATAGCTTGATAGATTCGAAAGAAGAAGATCCCATATGGAAAGATCTTGAAAATAAGAATGTTCTTGGTTTATACGAAACAGGCGAAGAGCTGTTATTGGGCATGAAATCTTATATAAATGAACGATCAAAAGAGGATAGAGATAAGTTATTGGACAGTGATTTTGCATTTATCTTCGACAAGGTTCTTAAATACAAAAAGAAAACGGAGAAAAAGTCCAAAGCAAGCATAAAAAACCTCGATGGTAGCCCTGTAGAAATATCTCTAACAGCTATTTGGGAAACAATATCAGACTTGTATAGAAGCAAGAGTATCGACAATGAAGAGCTAATTGTGAAAATTGAGATAGAATCAGAGGCATTTAGACATGATATCGACAGTGATGATAGCGATCGCTCTGCAGATAGTAATGAGAGCTTTGCCAAGGATTATCTTTGTGTCTTATTAGGCGGACTTGACGATACCTTGAAAAGCCAAATAGAGATTTCTCTTCAAGAAAGTAGCCTTGTAACTATAAGCTCCAATTTATTAAATGATGATATAAAATATAGTTATAGACCTAACGTAGAGGCACAATTGAGCTTTGCTGTGAAAATCTATACAGATCAGTCTGAAAAGCCTTTTGTGAGAAAATACAATTGGTGCCTCTATGAGCATCACTCTTATCGCCTTGCTGCAGAGTTGTTAAAGAAAGCTTATAATATTTATAGGTCAAATAATCAGGAAAGGAATCTGCCATTTTTTACTCTTCCCTATTATGACGAGCTTATTAGTATCAGCTCGGATGAAGAATTTAAGAGAGTTTTTTTACATAGCTTAAAAGATTCAGGTACAGATACTGAGTTTATGGTTAATATGTTGACTCCAGAATTGAAAAGACATGATTATAAAATAATAAAAGATTATGAAGATTTAGGCACAAAATATTGGCAATTCATTCAAACAGCTTCACGCCACGGATTGCTGTCATCTTTGAATAGTGAAAAATGGGATAATTTTCAAAAAGCATATAATGATGTTTTAGAAATGATCTATACTGATAATAACCAGTTAATGCTTCCGATTGCAAACTTTTTAATTCGTGCTTTTATGATAATCAAAGAAAATAGCAACATAAAAGGATTGGAATGGTATGCCTCTTATTATGAAGAGGCAGCAATTATAAGTGTTTTGCATCCATCTCTTTTGGAAATGCTAAAGTCACAGATAGTATATCAATGTGCATGTTTCAACTATTTAGTGAAGCAAGAATTTGTTAAAAGTACAGGACAACGACAATTTAAAAAACAAGCTTGGCAATCATACCTGGACTTGTCAGCTATTCGTATGCCAATCAATTGCCTGCTAATAAATAAAAATAAAAAAGTAGATACCAATGTCAGAGGCTATGATTTAATCCATAAAATTGGCAATCAAAGTGAGGATTGTGGGTATCAATCAACACGGTTTAACTTTTTAATATCAGATGATTACGATGAAACGCACACAAGTATAACAGACTCTGATATCTCATTTGAAACACGGCAATCAAAGCTTTTAACAAATATACTATTTGACTATTTTCAGTTGCATCCTCATGCACGAGATGGTATTAGCTTAGCAGTTTACTTAAATCGTGATATACAACCAATAATAGCAGGTATTAATGCATACTTGCATAAAATATCAAATGAGAATGATAAAAATAACTTTGCAATTGATACAAATAGCCGCAAAATTTATAATATTAATCTGACACTAATTAATGATTCATTTGATGATAATAATATTAGGAAATGGATAGATTATTGGAAAGCGATTTGGGAAGAAGCAGAGACAAGCAATAAGTTTAAAGTATATAGAAACTGCAGGTTTTCTGTTTCTCATAGACTTTTGAGCACTATAGATAAACAATCATTTTTAAGAATAATCGATGATGATTTTTATACTGATATTATGTTTTTATATAGTTTTAGTGATGCAAATAGTACAAGTGATCTTTTCGCTGCAGATGAATTTGACAAAACAGAATATAGCTTGAGATACCCAATTCTTGAAAGATCCGTACCAAGTACAAAAGAATATTTTGGTTCTTTAGAACGCAAAAAAAATATTAGTAATCGTCAGTTTAAAAACAGCTCAAGTTTTTCATCATATATCCGAGCATTAAAAATTAATACGGCTGTATCTGATACTATAACCAAAACTATAATAGATTTTCAAATTTGGGTAGATATTTTAGAAGTAATACATAAAAAGTCAGAGTGGGTGGTTTGTATTGACCCCAATATAGACGACATTTTGATCAGAAAAAGGAATAGCCCTGATACAAGTAAAAGGGAGATTATTGGTTTTGGATCAGGAGTTGGTGCTTCAGGCGAGGAGAACTTCACAATATCGTCGGAGAAATCATCGTTTTCAGAAATAACGCATAGTTTAAAATCCGCTATCAAGTCTTTAATTACTGATGAAGCATGGTCAGGAGATGATTATTGCAAGATCAGCAAGGGGGTAATTAATGAGGCTGAATGTTTGTCTGGGCTTTCTGTAGTAAGAGCAACAGGTGTTAACGACGAATATATACGTGACTTTATGTCATATTCGTTGACACGCAAGCTTTTAACTGAATCCTCCGACATATTGTGTGATACAATGGTCAGCCTGGATGCTTATATACATTGGTTTGACTTTGCAGATAATAGCAAAAGGCCAGATCTTTTATGGCTACGAGCTCGGCTTAATAAAGAGAATATTATTGAAGTCTATATGCATGTAATTGAATGCAAAATGAGTAAGGGGGTTGATTATCTGATACCAGCTGCAAAAACTCAAATAGAAAACGGAGTGCATGTTTTGAGAGAATCATTTTTGCCACTCAGTGACGAAAGCTGTAAATTAGACGACGATAAACCATCACGAAGATATTGGTGGATGCAATTGCATAGGCTGATAGCTACAAAGTCTGTAGTAAAAATTTGTGATCTTGAAAATATTGAGAATGCTCTGGAAAAACTTGCAAATGGAAACTATAAGATAAGCTGGGGTGCTTCTATCTTTGCCTTTTTAATAGATGAAAGTGGCGAGTTTCCCGAAAATAAAGGATCATGGGATGTATCTGGGCTTGATAGAGGTAAAGCGAATATTTATCATTTTGCAAAAGATGCTATAAAAAATATTGCTACTAAAAATATTCAAGATTTGGCTTATGATGAATTTTTAGATGAATTTAGAATGATAGACTTTGATGAGATTAGTGCTTATGTTGAATCTTCTATTGATGAAGATGATTTTATTGAAGAATATTTACCTGAAGGCAAGATTGAAACAGATAACGATGTAATAGAAGATGATTATGACGCCGAAGAAGATGAGCAAGATTTTGCTGGCTGGGATTTAATATCAGATGATTATATGAAGGATATAAATGAAAAAGTTTGCGAAGAGCCTATATCTAATACTTATCACGAAGCAGAAAGCTCTGATCCTGAGAATGACATGACTGAACCTCTAATTGAAGAGCAAGAGCCAGTTCAAGAGACTCAAAACACTTCTGTTCCCGATCGAATTTTAATTGGTAAGACAGATAAAGGGGAGGAAGTATATTGGGAATTTGGTCATGAGCAGCTTTCAAATCGACATGCAGTTATACTTGGGAGCTCTGGTATGGGGAAATCTTATGCAATTCAATGTTTGCTGTGTGAGCTGGCAAGAAAAGATCAAAATAACTTGATTATTGACTATACAGATGGTTTTATAGATTCCAAAATAGAGCCTAATGCCAAAAAATACATACCACAAAAAGCACAAACTTATATATATGAAGAGCCATTACAGATAGATCCGTTTAAAGTGCAAGTAAGTTATGAGGGCGGTAGAGAATTTCGTGATGATCCCTTAACAATAGCAAAACGAGTTGCAGCAATATTTTATAAAGTTTATAACTTAGGGTCGCAGCAACATCCCCTTGTAGTAAATGCCATTCAAGATGGTATTAAGAAATATGGCGATGATTTTAGTTTAGACTTGTTTTTAGAAGTGATTGAGGAATTTATAGATAGCCCTCATTTTACAAAGAACACAATATCAACAACTATAACCAAATTGAGTTCATTTATTTCAAGCAAGCCCTTTAGCACCAGCAAAGAAGGTGTAAGCTGGGAACATATTTTTACAGATAAAGTTATTAAAAATAAAGTGTTTCAGTTTTACAGAGTAGATAGTCAATCCAGACGGGCAATTGTTGAGTTTGTATTGTGGGATCTTTATAGTTATGTTTCATCTCAAGGTAACAAGGATTTGCCGCGAGTTGTTGTTTTGGATGAGATACAAAATCTTGATTTAGGCGATGATTCACCTGTAGCAAAGTATCTTACAGAGGGACGAAAGCACGGTATAGCTTTGATTAGTGCAACTCAATCTCTAAAAGGAGTTGGGGGTCTTAATGATAGCAAAGTAAGTCGTTTATTTCAATCAGACTTGAAACTTTTTTTCAGGCCATCTGACAATGAATTAAAAGAGCAAGCTGGTATATTACATAATATAATGCATGATGTTAGTGCCAAAGAATGGACAAGTCATCTTTCAAAATTGAAGAAAGGTGAATGTTATGTAATCGGAAGTCACCTTATGAAGGATCAAGATGAATTAAAACAAAAAGTACAAAAAGTAAAAATATGCTCACTTGAAGAGAGAGGCTTTGATGGCAGCCAAAACGACAAATAGTCGCCTACCACGCAGTTTTCACTATACTTTTATACCCGAACGTAGCTATATAAATGCACTATTAAAATTTGTAGCAACAGGCAGAGAAGGAGATTATCATGAAATTGGTAACCTTACAGGAATTCCGACAGGGGAATCGACAGGGAAAGTTCCTGCAATAATAAATTATTGTCTTGGTATGGGATTAATAGTCTCAATAGATAAAAAAGGGGCTATTAAGAAATACGAGCTATCCCCTTTAGGTCGCATAATTCTTTTAGAAGATCCATATTTGAACACAGATATCAGCCAGTGGCTTTGCCATTTAAATATGTGTGATATTGAAACAGGAGCCGATGTGTGGTATAATGTGTTTTGGGCAAATTATCACAGTATTGGTGATAGTTTTAGCAGAGAAAGCCTTGAGGGTGTGTTAAAAGCACTGTATGGTAATGTCAAAAGAAGTATCACAGGTCCTCTTATAAATATGTATAAGGATGACAGCTCATTTAAGTTATGCGGTGCTTTGATAGAGCAAAATAAGCAAATCATGAGAAAATCAGCTCCAATAACAGATGAGATGATACGAGCTTATGCAGCATGGCTGATAAATCTAATAGAGAGAAATTTTCCCAAACAAAGACAGATTACAATTTCCGATTTAGACGAAGCAACAGGCTGGCAAATAATAGCTAAGTGGAGTAATCGCGATATAATTGAGCTTTATGAACTTTTGGAAAAGAAGAATTTGTTTCAAGTTGATAGACATATGAACCCTTGGATTATCAGCCCTTTAATAAACTCAACTGAAGCTTATAACGGAATTTATGATGATTTAATATAGCAATGTTTGGTAAGGAGCAAATATGAAAGTATCCGATATTGTAAAGTTTAGAGCTGATAGCCTTTTTCAAGGAGCAGTTAATATTGGTTGGTTTCGATTTGACGAAGAAAAAGCAATGGCTGCTGCAAAAGCGTTTGCTTTTCATGGTCCTGATTATCATGGAGTAACACAACAAGAAATAGGTGTTCACCATGGGCACCGATTGATTGATACGGCAAACTTTACCAAAACAATACTAAAGAGATCTTATGGCATAGATAAATCTCCATTTACTTTGGCAATTGCAGGCTATGGAGCTGGAAAGTCTCATTTGGCTATCACTTTAGCTGAGATTTTAAAACGACCTACAAGCGAAACAACACAAATTATAACAGATAAACTTATCGCAGCAGATAAAAATATTGGAAATGAAATAAGAGTGTTGCAACAAGAGATTAATAAGTCCTGCATTGTCTTGACAATAGATGGGCTTGGTAGTTTTAATTTGTTAGCTGAAATAGCCCAACAGATAGAGCAGTTTTTAATCAAAGATGGGCATGATACAGAGTATATAGAACAAATGAGACCAAAATATAAACAAGCTATACCTGTTCTTAATAGCCTTAAATCAGAGTTGATCTTACAGCTTTGTGAACAATGCAATGTTCTTTCTTTGAATGAAATAATAGAAGGTCTTGAAAAAAAAGATGAAAATGTATATGATACAGTTAGTCGTTTTCTTACTGAACAAAATATGGCACTCGCAACAGCACCAAGTGAGTCGATAAATGCTTTTTTAGAAAAAACTGTTGAGATTTACTGTGGAGAGGGTAAACCATATCAATCTATAGTTATCTTGTTTGATGAATTTGGCAAATATCTCGAGTTTTCTTCCATCAAAAGTCACATTGCAGGGGCAGGCACTTTACAGGATTTGTTTCAATCTGTACAAAATATTTCTCCTCAAGTTTGTTTTGTTGGCTTTGTCCAATTTGAGCTTAATGCGTATATGCAGCGTATATCGCCAAATTTTCACAATGAAATGAAAAGATATATAAGTAGATACGAAAACTCTGATAAATTATACTTATCAACTAATTTAGAGACTTTGATTGCTGGCTTAATTGAGAAAAAAGATATTTCTAACTTAAATAAATTTCTTGATTCAAAAGAAGCCTATATTGGTTCAAGGAGGGACTGGCAAAATATTAATAACTGGTTCTCCATATCAACAAATAATAACAATTGGGTAGATTTTGACCAGTTTCATAAGATAATAAGAAAAGGTGCTTGGCCTTTGTCCCCTTACAGCTCTTGGCTATTGTACTATTTTAGTTCAAAGGGAGGATACTTACAGGAAAGATCTGCTCTATCTTTGTTGTCAGAAATTCTTGTGCAATATTTTGATTATGAATTTGAGCCAACAGGTGACTGGTCTATACCTGCAGTTGATTTACTGAATGAATCACTTTTGAAAGAGTTGTTAACTTCAGAAGAGTTTGGAGGTCAAGGTACAGTAATTCAGGACTATATGACTATTATGTCTAAATATGAGTCAAAGTTTTCAAAAAAACAGATTGATATTTTAAAATCTATTTTATTAAGTTCTAAACTTGGTTTAAATGTTGAAACAGAAAAAGATGCAACCATAGCAATTTCAATGCTTACAAACATCGAATATAGTGCTGTGCTTTATGAATTAGATCAGCTAAAAAATGAATATAATACAATAGGCTGGGACGATTCTTATAAGCATTTTTTAATATTAGGTGAGACGCTGCCTCGCAAGCAATTTTATACTCATATTAAAAATTATTCTAATAGTTATAGCGAAGAGAAACGAGCACAATTGTTTATATCTCAAATAGAAGAAATTTATAGTGATTTTGATATTGTTAGAAGTGATTTTTCAGATAATCATAATATCAGTACTCGAGAGTGGTTCTTTAAATCAAAAGTAGCCAATTCTTCTACATTATCTGGCGAAATAGAGTTGGAGGCAGACCGCTGTGTGAATGTGGAAGAGGTGGATGAAGCCCGTGGTAGCCTTATTTTTACGTATGTTGGTCAAAATGAGGATATCGCCGATATATACATTAAAGCTAAAACCATGCTAAAGACGAAAGCAAAGACTCTCGGGATGAATTCCGTTCCTGTGCTTATTTATCTGCTCTATGATATTGAAGGCAAACTTGGGCAAGCTTTGGCTGAATTGTCATTGCTTAAAGAGTTTGGGGCAGAAGAAAAAATTAAATATGGCAATTTGATAGATACTCATGAATTAAACATTTCAAAATCTGTTGATGATCTTATCAAAACAATGTTGAGAGAAAGAAGATATGTTGTTGATAGTAAGATTGATATCGAAGGATTAAAAATTAAAGATGTTACTACAAAAATATTTGATGCAATCTATACCAAACCAATAATATTTCCATTTGATGGTTACAATACAAAAAGTGGTAATGCGTCAAAAACATGTTCGACCTTTACCAAAGATTTAATGCGAGGTATATTAGACTATGATGCAATTATGGATATGGCTAAGACAGAGAAAAATCGTTCAGAGATATTTCAATCAGGTAAATGGGATGTTTTTAATAAAAGCGGCAAAGTACAGAAAAACCCAACAAATACTATTTTGAAAAATCTAACAAAGAGTTGGGATATAAAGCTAAAAGAAGAATCATCTCTTTCTCTTGAAGAAATGTATTTAGAGTTAATTCGTGCACCTTATGGAGCTAATATCGCATCAGCAGGCTTGTTGCTTGGCGTGTATATATCGGCTCGACATAAAGAGTTGTTGGTTAAAAAAAACGGTGAAATTTATTCAATCAATGATTGGGCAAACCATGATATTGTAAAAAATGGGCAGTTCAATAAAGTACTATTGAAAGAATCTTTTTTGCTATCTAAGTCAGATGATACATCGGAATGGATCAGTTTGCTTGATGAATGGGAAGAAGAGAAAACACACTTAAGATTAGTAGAGTATTTAGAAGAAGCTAATAAACTTAAGAAATTAACTCCTGTTCCTCCTGATTTGGTGTTTCGTGTAAGCGCTATATCGGATAAATCAAGCGAATCACAAAAGATATTAAATAATCTGCAAACAGATATTGATAAGATCAAACAAGATCTAAATAATGGTATAAAAAGTAAAATTATACCATTGCTGTTGGATGTTTGCATAAAGCTTAAAAGCCATATAGATATGATGATAGCTTACAGAGAAAAATGGGTAGAAAGCCAAAGAACAGAGCTTGAAAATATGTTTACAAAAAGTAGGTTAGCAATTATACAAAACTTTTCTGAGTGGTTAGGGAATCAGACACTTAAATCAAATAGACCAGATATAGTTGGTGAATTTCAACATAAAATGAAAAAGGATATATTGCCAAAATTAGAGAAATTAAACTTTGACTCTGAAGCTGTGCAGCTAAGTAAATATTATAACGATATAATTCAAAAACTTGAAATAGAGACACAGTCCAGCAAGTTAATTCAAGATGTAGAAGCTTGGTTAACTACTTATAAAAACGTATTGAGTTCAAATAACCTTAAAAATATAAGATTGACAAAAAGTGATGCAAATGATTATATCCAAAAACTCAGAAATATGTATAAAAAAATAAACAAGCCCGAGCTTCTTGAAATAAGAGATCAACTGAGTATGTTTAATAATGACCTTTCTGTTGCTGAAGGTAATATAATAAAAAAGGGAAATAGTCTTTGGAATTACAAGCTTAGCGATGAAAACTCAATACATGAGTGCTTAGATTTGACTGATTCTCTCCTTCGTTCTTATGAGGGGTTGGATGATGATATTGGCGATTTTCGTATTATTAGAAAAGCCCTTATCTCGTTCAGAGATGCTCATGTAAAGCTTATGGAACCTTCTATTGAATGGGTTGATTTTGATAAATTGTATGATACTATTTTGCTTGAATTACATAACGAATTGCACCAAGAAGAGCTGCCTTGGCTTTATGACGAGGTGTTAGATACAATGAAAAAAAATATTGTGGCTGTTAGAGAAAAAAGAAGTTTTGACTGGACAGAGAAAATTCTTAATCAAGAACCAGATATAAAAGTTATGGGCTCTGCTAATGCAAATCAACTATATAATAGCATTACGAACCCCCCAGCATATATTATATCCTCACATCTTGATAAACTTGCAAAAGTAAAAGCTTCCTTATATAATAGACTGAGTGAAATTAAACTTGAATGGTTAATAGAAAAGTTTAAAGAACTTCCCGATAAAGAGCAAGAAAAGTTTTTGGAGTTGGCGTTATCTACATTGTCGTGATCTTTCACTAATATGGTTTGAATAGATTTTTATTTTGAACTACAAAGAAGGATTTAACAACGAACGACAACGAACTTTTTAATTCACCACAGAGGTTCACAGAGAGCCACAGGAGGGTTTGCTTTGCAAAAGTGAACGAGTGAGAAGTTTTTTGGACAAGCACAAGGCGTTGTTAGAGTCGCTTCGCGATGTGAGAGAGTGATGGAGTGAGAAGTTTTTTGGACAGGCACAAGGCGTTGTCCCTACAAATAAAAAAT
>JALOAG010000018.1 GCA_023228875.1 Bacteroidia bacterium
TCTATGAGTCTAATAACCTCGAAGAAGGCTGGGACGGAACATTTAATGGCGTGGATTGCAAACAAGATGTTTATACCTACAAAGTAAAGGTTACAGGCTTTGACGGCAAGGATTATGAATACAAGGGAACTGTTACGTTGCTACGATAAACACAGCAACTAGTTATATACAACCTAAAAACGCCTCCAAGATTTTGGAGGCGTTTTTGTTATAAGAAAAAATATTTAAAAACTCCATCTAAGCTGACATTTAATATCTGTAGCAATATTAGCCGGAAGTTGATCTAATCCTGAGCTGATGGTCTCAATATTGTTATACTTTGTTCTAGCAACTTTTATCCATAAATCAACCCCTTTATACAGTCTAGTTTTAGCAAGTAGATAAACCCTTATTCCGGAATTTTGAAAAGCAGGCACTGAATAAGAATACAACACATCGTTCTCAAAAGTATATATTCTTGCATCATAACTATCTACATTAAACATTACAAAACGGCAACTTATTCTTGACTTACTTTTGGGAATTTGCTGTGTAATATCAAAATAGGCTAAACTCCCATAAGAGGATTGAAGAAAGGAATATGAATTTAAAAAGCGACTCCATTCTACACGAGATTTGATAGTCAAATTTGGAGAAAGAAAATATTGTACATTCAATCTGGCTTGCAATTTTTCGGTACGATTCAATTCATTGAGATGTGAACCACTGGGTGTATAATTAAATGATTTGTTTCTCACCCTAAATCGAGCAGCAACAGCAAACTTCTTCCTTTCCGTATATTGCAATTCAGCATACACATCATGACCGTCTGAGGGTGCATCTACCCTATATTTCAACCAATTATGAAAAAAAATGTCATAATAAATATTCATGCTCCATTTATTAATAGGTCGCCAGACTAATCCGATATAAGTACCTCTTTCATTTGACACTGTTGAAGACTCGGCAAATGCTGTTGAATATGTAAAAGTGAAATCCCTATCAATGTTTCTATGAACAAAAGCTATTTCAAGATTTTTGCCTAAGCTCAACAATCCTCCCTGAACAAATGATAGACCTTTTGCAATTGACACAGAAGCAATCTCGCCAAAAAGCAATATGTTTTTAAACAAAAAAGAATAATCAAGACCTTGATTCACATTGAAACTACCATTAAATCTAAATCTGTTATAAGGGATATCTTTAGGAGCAAATGCAAAATCATACCTTGTATGAATATAAGTATAACCAACAGTAAAATTGTTACTTCTCCAACCGATATTTCCACCAAACATCGTTCTTCCAATCGTATTTTTATTGTTGATTTCTGTTGAAGTTCGATGCAGCCCCGTAGAACCAAAAGAAGAAAAAAATGCCTCCTCTAATGAATCACTATTTGAGAGAGTTCCATCTAATCGATTTCGTGCTACAAATAATGATGATTCTAACATACCCTTATGAAGCGTAACTCCAATCCCTCTTAAGAAATCATTCTCATTCAATGAGCGATACGGTCTAAAACCATTTTGGTTACGTTTTACATTTGTAATCATTGCAGATTTACCAAATGATAGTCCTGAACCAAAAGTCAACCCTTGACCAAATGCAGCCTGAAAATCTCCTATTACTATATTCTTGATCACTCCTTTATCATCCTTATACATCAAATAAGCCGAATTAAAGTCAAACCCATATGGATTATTCGCTCTGAAAAAGGTTTCGCCTGCATCCTTTTCACCGGAATATCCAAAAAATATTCTATTCTTATAACTCCCTTTATACTTAAAAACAAATCTTTGAGGTGAGCCGATATATGGTGAAGAAGCAGTATTATTATTTAATGAGAAGCCTTTAGAACGCTCTAATCTTTCACCATACAAACTGATAAACTCAGATTGTAATGGTTTTTCATAAAGTGAATAATTGCGCAATCTCTCAATTGGACTTTGGACAATAGAAATAAAAGGAATTATTTTAGCAATAGTCTCATCATCTAATTCTTCAATGACTTGCAATTCATAAACCGACAAGAAGTTTCCAAAAATTTTTCTATGATTAATAATTGCAAAAATTTGCGCAGCAGATAAGAAAGGGAATCTACTCAAATCATCATAAGTTGCATGATTGATACTTATTCTTCTCTTTTGTGAAAATGCTGTTTGGTCAAACAAATCCTGATAATCAGGTGAAGCGTCATTATTTTCAATCCAACTTTCAATTTCTTGTTGGAATTCATCTTCTTCTATCTGAGCAAACGCAAACACAGGCACAAATAAGAAACTGATTAAAAGCCAATTATTTTTCTTGAATTGATTTACCAAAATAATAATGAGTATCTAAAGTTGATGAAGCTCCAAGTCGGTTATGATAAGTAAAAGCAACAATCACTTTCACATTTTTTTCTAAACTTAAACCTATGGCAATAGATCTACGCAAGGTTGAAAAACCAGTTCTCATAGCATAAAAGCTACCTTTGGGGGCATATTCAATACCACAGCGAAAGTCCAATGGGTAACTTTCATAAATCTCAGCCTCCAAGTATAATTTCGTATTGGAAGCAACTTTATGACTGAGTCCAAATGCAGCGCTCGCTTGTGTACTTTCGGCACTTAAATGTGAAATTTTGTTTGAAGTAGGATTGCTGATTTTGAAAGCCCCTGAAAAGTTATCATTGACAGGGAATGCACAGCCAATATTAAAAGCCGGTGTTCCAAAATTACCATAATCACTTACATAAATTCCTGTATAATAAAGTGTTATACCAAGTGAAAATTTAGGAATGAGTAATCTTGAGAAGGATACTCCATAGGCATATTGGTTATATGATGTATTCCCAAATGAAAAAGCAAATAAACCCATACTCCCATAATCAGAGCGTAAGTTAGCTGCAAGTGAACCGGCATTTAATTTTGATACTCCAAATTTATTTTGAATAGATAATCCAACAGCAGATTTGCCCATTAAAGCAACTGCCCCCGGATTATTGTAAAGCGACCATAAATCATTTGATAGCAAACCACAAAAGCCAAGTGAATATGCCTTTGCACCAAACACATAACTGCCATCCAATGCTTTGGAATTTGTTGAACAAATGATTGTTCCAAGCAAGAAAAGCAGCTTTATATTCATACCAAACCATATTATAGCCTAACACCTCTTGAGTCCTCTATTGTTTCAATCTTACCTAAATTTATTTTAAAGACTTTGGACGGGAATTTTTCTAACAGCACAAAGTCATGAGTCGCCATGAGCACAGAAGCTCCTTCTTCATTTGATATTTTCATCAATAGTTTCACAATATCTTCGCTCAAATCGGGATCAAGATTACCGGTAGGCTCATCCGCTAAGATTAGTTCGGGTGAATTCAAAATTGCGCGAGCGATAACTAATCTCTGTTGCTCTCCACCAGATAATTGGTGTGGCATCTTATAATCTTTTGTGGACAATCCCACCAATTCTAATACCTCGCGAGCTCTGCTTTTCATTTTAATTTGATCGTGCCACCCGGTTGCTAACAGAACAAACATCAAATTATCCATCACGTTCCTATCCATCAGTAATTGAAAATCTTGGAATACAATTCCAAGTTTTCGCCTTAATTTTGGTATTTGCCTGCGTTTTATTTTTTTCAAATCAAATCCTGCAACTTCTCCACTACCCTCTTGTAGTTTGATTTCACCATAGAGAGTCTTGAGAAACGTTGACTTACCACCACCGGTTTTACCTATTAAATATGCAAACTCTCCTTTCTTAAGTTCTAAATCTATCTGATTCAAAACCAAGTTATTTTCGTTAAAGAAGTCTGCTCCATGTATTGATATTACATTTTGATTGTCCATAATGCAGTCCTGCAATTTTAGCAAATATTTTTAAGCAATACACCATGTCATCTATCATAAACAATTCAAAGTTGCATCTTGTCTAATAATATTTTTTGCGATAGAGGAAAAATATTGCAACAAAAAAGCCTTCCGAATGGGAAGGCTTTTTGTTAGATTGGATTATAAGAGGACTTATTTCTTTTTGTATTCAAAAGTGATTTTACCTTTGTTTCCGCAGGCGCAATCGTTATTTACTGGGTCAACAGCGGTAATTTTAATTACAACATAATCGTCTCCACCTCTGAATTTCGCGATATAAATATCGTTAGTTTGAGGATTAGAAACAGTAGCACTTGCAGTACCTCCTGCATAAGCAGTAGCAGCAGATTCTACAGTTGCATTTGCATAGTCATAAGAATTTGCTTTTACAAATTCAGTTGAATTTGCAGCAGTAAAACTACCGGTAAAAGCATCTCCTGCTTTATCATTGTTAGTCATATCTCTGTTAGCTGCAGCAGAATTAGATGCTACTGATTTATCAGCATCTAAGTCATAAGCTCCATCTTTTGAGCCACCTGCATGCCAGAAAGCTCCATCTTTGGTAGTAGCCAAAGGAGTTTCATTTGCAGTAGCACTAACTGTTACTTTGATAACTTTTGTTACAATATTACCGTCTTTGTCTTCAATCTTGAAAGTGTAAGTAGTTGTACCTAGATTATCACCAGAATAAATTGTAAGAGTATCAACATACTGAGTTTTGTCAGATCCTGAAAGAGAAATTTTATTGTTAGCAAATGATTTACCTTTTGCAGTTTCAGGAAGGTCAGAAAGCACATTGATTCCTTGTTGAGAAATAGAGAATTCTTTTAAATCTGATCCGCCACCTGCTTTAATAACATTCCATCTAAAAGAAATTGCTTCTGATTTTCCAACTTCAATGTCAGAACTGCTTTTTCCAAGAACTTCTACAGAAATTGTTGGTTGTGGTTTGTCAGGATTTTCTTCCTCCTTAGAACATGAAGTAAACAAAGATGTTGCTAATAATGTAGCAACCATGAGTGATAAGTTAAATACTTTTTTCATTTTTATACTTTTTAATAATGAGTCGGCAAATTTAATGTATTTCCAATTAGTTTCGCTTTTATGCACATTTTTTTGTCTTGAAATTGCAACCTTAATCGTTTCATTAATTTCGACTTTCATTTTTATTTCATCAGATAAGTTACTTAATTTGCCATCTCAATAACTGATGGAAAATTATATAGTATCTGCTCGTAAATACAGACCCAAAAACTTCGATGAAGTGGTTGGACAAAAGCATATTACAGATACTTTAGAAAATGAAATCAAACTAGACAAATTAGCACAGGCATTTCTTTTTACGGGACCTAGAGGTGTTGGCAAAACTACATGTGCAAGAATTCTGGCTAAGGTCATCAACTCTTCCGGTGAGGACGACCCCAATAAAGACTATTCTTTTAATATTTTCGAACTTGATGCAGCATCAAACAATTCAGTCGATGACATCAGGGCATTGATTGAACAAGTTAGAATACCGCCTCAAACAGGCAGATACAAAGTGTATATTATTGATGAGGTACACATGCTTTCTTCACAGGCGTTCAATGCGTTTTTAAAAACACTCGAAGAACCGCCAAGGTATGCTATCTTCATATTAGCAACTACAGAAAAACACAAAATACTGCCAACCATTTTATCGCGTTGCCAAGTCTTTAATTTCAAGCGTATTTCTCTGAATGATATGGTAAATCACCTCAAAAAAGTTGCAGAAAGCGAAGGTATTCAATTTGAATCGGAAGCGTTGCATCTGATTGCAGAGAAAGCAGATGGCGGATTACGAGATGCCCTGTCTCTTTTTGACATGCTTGCAAGTTTTTGTAACGGCAAAATTACTTACCAAGAGGCAGCTGAAAATCTTAATATACTTGACAAAGATTTCTTTTTTAAACTCACAGACTTCTTTCTCATAAGCGACATCCCGTCTTCTCTAATACTTCTTAACGAGATACTTGATAAAGGTTTTGATACACAATCAGTGCTTGGAGGATTAGCTTCACATTTTAGAAACTTACTTGTAGCAAAAGACCCTTCTACACTCAAATTAATGGAATTAAGTGAAAAACACATTAAGATGTACGAAGAACAAGCAACAAAAGTAAGTGCCGGTTTTATTCTGAATGGATTAAACATATGTTTCCAATTTGAAACAAGTATTAAATCAAGCTACAATCCCGCATTCTACACAGAATTAGCCTTAATGAAATTGTGTCATTTGCAAAACATGATTGATGTAAGTGCAACTCTCGAAGAATTAAAAAAAAAAGTGATGAAATAGATAGTTCTGAAGTTCTGCCAATAGTTTCAGATGAATCACGCATTTTAAACATCATTGAGAAAGTAAAAGTTCGCGAAGCTCCGGCACAAGAACTACCTGCTATCAAAATTCCCAAATCTAATCCTAAAGCACCTCAACATTCCGATATCAAGGACGAATCGACTGAGTCAAACCAATTATCTCACCCCCCTGAACTCTCTGAGCAAGTTAGTAACGAAATTCCAACCAATGGTATTGATGAACAGGATGAAGGCGAGATTTATATAGAGCAAGATTTTTCAGAAGTTGACATCACGAATGCTTCTATATCCGATACTGATGAATATGATGAGGACTTTTTCGAATCGACTATTATTGAACTTAGTCAAAAATATGCTAGTGAAAATGACAGTTATCTAAGCACTATCATCACTAACTTTTCTGCAAAATTAGAAGGTTCCATTCTTACCATTTCGATACCAAGTGGTCTCAATAATGAGAAAGTGAGTCAAGAAAAATTATTTATTAAGCAATTTTTTTCAAGTAAGCTCTCTAATAGAGATTTTGAGATGGTGTTTGAAGAAACCAATTCAACAGTTCAATCAGATATACCATATACCAACGAGGATAAGATTAAGAAAATGGTTGAAGAACATCCTGATTTCAAAGAATGGATTACCCAACTTGATTTACGATACTAAGGCTACTTCAAAATCAACTTTTAACTGTTTAAAAATTATGCTTTTCACAAAGTGAAATCATCTCGAGAATTATTATTCTTTTTGGCTTTCAGTATTGTAATTAGATTGACACAATTCACTATTTTCGCACACTTATGTACGAGTACCTGCACGGAAGTTTCACATTACTTACTCCCACATTCATGGTAGTGGATTGTGGAGGTGTCGGATATAATGTCAGTATTTCCTTAAATACATTTGAAGCACTAAAAGACAAGAAAGAAGGCAAAGTATTTATTCATTTTGCGGTAAGCGAAAATGCACAAACACTTTATGGTTTTGCAAATGATGCAGAAAGAGTGCTCTTCCGCGCCCTCATTGGAGTAAGTGGAGTTGGTCCTTCAACTGCTCGCATGATTTTGTCATCACAATCGACAAATGAAATAATTAACGCAATAGTTAGCGGCAATCTTGCGTTGTTAAATTCTATTAAAGGGATTGGTCCAAAGACCGCTCAAAGAATCGTAGTTGAATTACAAGATAAGTTAGGCAAAATGAATCAAATGAATATAACAAGCTCTTCCATTGAGACATCAATTTCTCTTAATCAAGAAGCATTGTTAGCATTAGAATCATTAGGTTTTAACAAGAATGTTGCTGCCAAAGCAATCAGCAAAATCTTGCAAGACAATCCTCAAATTTCTGTTGAAAATCTGATTAAGAATGCTCTCAGAATCCTATAGCAGCAATTAACAATACTCATTTATAAACAAGGAATCGGAAAGGAAGGTGAAAAACAGATTTTATAAAGAAAAGCTAAGGGTTATTTTCTGCTTACGAGGCTTTCAAATTCCTGTTTCTTACAAATCCATTGTTATATTAGTTGCATTATTTCTAAGTATTGCACCAAGTGCCTATTCACAAACAAACCCAAACTCTTCTGATTCAAGTAACTTACGTTTTCCGATTGACAAAAATGGAAAAGGTGGTGGCATAGACCTTCCAAATCCTAGCAACATCAAAGAAGAAGTTTCATTTAACTCAAATACCGGTAAATATGAAGTACGTAGAAAAATTGGTGATAGGTACTTGCCCGGTGTGAGAGAACTTACTCGTCAACAATACATGGACGAGTATGCACAAAAAGTGAATAGAGACTATTTCAGGGATCAGGGGCGTGCACAAAACTTTGCTAGAGGAGGAAGCAGCAAGAGTCCCGGTTTGGGTATTTTACCCAATTTGACAAAATTTATGGGTAATGGCTTAATAGAAATTCAACCAACAGGTACGGCAGAACTTACCTTAGGAATGAATATCAACCGTGTTAAGAACCCTAACTTTTCGGTTCGAATGCAAATGCCACCACCACAACTCATCTTTGACCAAAATCTGCAACTCGGAGTTACCGGCAACATTGGCGACCGCATTAAAGTAGGGATTAAATATGACACCAAAGCTACGTTCGAGTTTGAAAATCAAACTAAATTAGACTGGGTTGGAAAAGAAGATGATATCCTTAAAAAAATAGAAGTTGGAAATATCAGCATGCCACTGAACAGCAGTTTAATTCAAGGCGGAAGTAATTTGTTTGGTGTCAGAACAGAAATGCAGTTCGGAAGGTTAACATGGTCTGCATTATTTTCTCAAAATCGAGGTCAAAGAACTGAACAATCAGTATCCAATGGTGCTCAAACAACCGAATTCAACATCCAAGCAGATTTATATGAAGCAAATAGGCACTTCTTTTTAAGCCAATACTTCTATGAAAACTATGATAATTCATTGGCTAATCTGCCAATTATAAACTCAGGTGTTGTAATCAATAGAGTTGAGGTGTGGGTTACCAACAAAGGAGGGATGTTTGAAAACACACGCGACATTGTCGCTTTGATGGACCTGGCTGAAAGCAAACCTTATAACTCAAATCTGAACACCGGCTCAAGCATTCCCTACCCCTCTAACGACTTCAACTCAGAATATTCTCAATTGGCATCGTCCAACACTGCACGTAAGGCAAGTACCGCTATTGATGGAATTACTGCTGCAATTCCAAGTTTAGAACCCGGTTTTGACTATGAATATGTCAATGGTGCCAGAAAGCTCAATGAAAACGAATACACACTCAACCCCAGATTAGGTTATATCTCTCTTAATCAAGGTTTAAATAATGATGAGGTATTAGGTGTGGCTTATGAATACACCTATAACGGTCAAGTTTATAAAGTTGGTGAATTTTCTTCTGAGGTGGCACAAGACATAGACAGCAGAGTGCTTTTTATCAAGATGCTCAAAAGCACCACAGTGAGGACAAAAATTCCAATGTGGAAATTGATGATGAAGAATATATACTCTCTCAATACATCGAATCTCAATCTGGAAGATTTTTATATTGACGTAATTTATGCTGATGACCCCTCCGGAGCAGACTTAAATTATTTACCTGTACAGAACATTCCAGGGATCAGTGGTGGAGTGCCACTACTAACTGTTTTTAACCTTGACAGAATTAACAGACAACAAGAAGCAAAACCGGATGGTGTTTTTGATGCAATTGACGGAATCACTATAAACAGACAACGCGGACAAGTTATTTTCCCTGTTGCGGAACCATTTGGCAGATATTTAAAATCCAAATTCGGAAATGATAGTCTTTTAGCAGACAAATATGTTTTCAATGCACTGTATGATTCTACAAAGTCCTTAGCCACCCAAGACGTTGCTAAGAACAAGTTTTTCTTAAAGGGTAAATACAAAGGGACTTCAAGCGCTGAAATCATGCTGAACTCAATGAATGTACCTCCCGGGTCTGTTCAGGTGTTTGCCAATGGAAATAAATTACGAGAAGGCTCCGATTACATTGTGGATTATAACATAGGAAAAGTTACAATTCTAAATCAAGGCATTCTATCGAGTGGTGCCAATATTACGGTTTCATCTGAAAACCAATCCATGTTTAACACTCAACAGAAAACCATGTTGGGTACTCGTTTTGACTATGCTGTCAACAAAAAATTAAGCCTTGGAGGCACACTGTTGCACATGTATGAAAGACCTTTAACACCAAAGACAAATATAGGCGAAGACCCTCTGATGAACACTATTTTCGGGTTTGATGGAATTTACAATACAAAATCTCGTTTTCTTACTAAACTCGTTGATAAAATACCACTCATTGAAACTAAAGAAGAGTCTAGTATTTTAATTCAAGCAGAGTATGCTCAACTCATTCCGGGGAAACCGCGTTCTATTGAAAGTTCGGTACGAAATGGAGAACGAGGAATTTCGTATATCGATGATTTTGAAGCTGCTGAAATTCCATTTGAACTCAGACAACCACAAAATTGGAAATTGGCGAGTATTCCACAAAAACAACCTGACCTTTTCCCTGAATGGGATATTGCCCTCACTGATAAAACATCATGGTTAGATTATAGAGGTCTTATATCTTGGTATTCGGTTGACCCAACTTTTTACAGAAATGACAAAAACACACCTCAACATATCAAAGATGATATCGAAATGCAGTCCAATCATTACATGCGTGAGGTTACTGTAAATGAAGTTTTTCAAAACAAAGAATTACAACAAGGCGTTCCTAACATACAACCAACTTTAGACATTGCATTTTTCCCTAAAGAAAGAGGTCCATACAACTACAACGCTAAATCTTTTGACTTTAAATCCGATGGAACCTTCAATGACCCAACAAAATCATGGGGAGGTATCATGCGAAAGATTGAAACTAACGACTTTGAGGCAGCCAATATTGATTATATTGAAATTTGGATGATGGATCCATTTAAGTACAATCCAACCACCAGCAATCAAGGAAAACTATATATCAATTTAGGAAATATTTCAGAAGACATTTTACCGGACCGAAGAAAATCATACGAAAATGGATTTCCCAAAAATGCAACAGATAGGAACACCATAGACCCCTCCACATTCGGCTATGTCCCTCTCCTGCCTCAGATTAATTTCGCATTTGATAACAACACAGAGTCAAGACCTTTTCAAGATATTGGATTAGACGGATTAAACGACAATCAAGAAAGACAATTCTTTAAATCAAAATATCTGGATACTTTGGCAAATCAATTTGGAGTCGGTTCAGAAATTTATAAAAACGCAAGCAGCGACCCTTCTAACGACAACTATCTCCATAGTCGCGACCCTCAATACGATGACATCAAAGCAAATATTATTGAAAGATACAAACGTTACAACGGTCATCAAGGTAACTCAACATTGGAATTGTTACCTGATGGAAGTCCAAAATCAGCAACTACAACTCCCGATGGCGAGGATGTAAACAATGATTTTACTATGAATCAAAATGAGGACTACTTTCAATACAGCATTGACATTGCTCATGGCGATTTAAAAGTCGGACATAATTTCGTTACAGACTCTATTGTTTCTGAAGTTGTTTTAAAAAATGGACAAAAAGACAATATTACTTGGTATCAATTCAAAATACCCATTCGAGAGTATAACAAAGTCGTAGGTAATATATCTGATTTCAAATCCATCAGATATATGCGTCTGTTTATGAAAGGTTTTGAAGACTCTACCATCCTGCGCATTGCACAACTGCAATTAGTTCGTTCTGATTGGCGCAGATATTTAAACTCCATGAAAGTACCCGGTGTTTCTATCCCAACAGACCCCAACGACAAAACTACTTTTTCTGTTTCTACTGTAAGTGTTGAGAGAAATGGAAACAAAAAACCGTTCCCTTATAAAACACCACCAAATACTCCCAGAGTAATTGACCCTATTACACCCGGAGCTGTAAAACAAAACGAGCAATCTATTGCTCTGAACTATTGCAAACTTGCACCTGAAGATGCCAGAGGCGCATACAAAACAATGAATCTGGATATTAGAAACTATAAATATCTCAAAATGTATGTCCATGCAGAAGGTGCGGATCTCAAACAAGGTGAAATGACAGCATTTATTCGTTTGGGTACTGATGTGATAGGCAATTATTATGAATATGAAATCCCACTAACCCCGAGTGAGTTATTCAATTATGCAGATAATAACATTTGGCCCCAAGCAAACAATATCGAATTAGAACTTGAAGAATTATACAGAACCAAGCAAGAGCGTTCCAATGTTGATGCTCCGATGTCCAAACCCTTTACTCGCACGCTCGATGGTGGCAAAAAAATTACATTAATTGGTCTACCGGATTTAAGTAATGTTAGAGTCATTATGATAGGTATCCGCAACCATTCTAACTTAGAGCAATGCGGTGAAGTGTGGTTCAATGAACTCCGTGTAACTGACATTTCAAACCAAGGCGGTTGGGCTGCCACCGGTAGGATTGTAGCACAACTTGCAGATTTTTCTACGGTAAATCTATCAGGCAATATCAAAACGATTGGATTTGGAGCCATTGACCAAAGATTAAACCAACGCAGTCTCACCAATCAATATCAATATGACGTAAATTCTACCATAGAGTTAGGCAAATTCTTCCCTCAAAAAATGGGAGTTACAATTCCCATGTTCATCGGCTACAATGAAAATATCATCCGTCCTAAGTTTAATCCTTTAAACCCTGATATTGAATTAAGCACCACATTAAGCACGATTAGAGATGAACAAGAAAAGGAAAGAGTAAAAAATGCTGCCGAAGATTTTACATCTAAATACAGTTTAAACTTTGTAAATGTCCGCAAGAACCGTGTTGGCAACAGCAAACAAAAACCTTGGGATATAGAAAATTTCAACCTCTCCTACTCTGTTCAGAAACTGTATAAACGTAACCAACAAATTGAAGAACAAATCCAAAACACATACAGGGGTAGCATAGGGTACATGTTTTCACTTACACCAAAACCTTGGGAACCATTTAAGAAAATGAAAACAAAACGATTGACACTCATAAAGGATTTCAACCTTTACTTGTATCCGCAATCTGTGAATGTAAGGTTAGATGTGGACAGATATTATTCAGAACTTCAAAACAGAAGCAATGACTTATTAAGAAACAACATACCTCGCCTTTTTGATAAAAATTTCACGATGAATCGTTTCTATACGGTAGGCTGGCAAATAAGTAAAAATCTCAAATTCGATTACCAATCTACAGCAAATGGCAGAATAAGCGAACCCGTGGGAAGATTAGATACAGAAGAAAAGTTGGATTCTGTGCGTAGAGAGTTTTTTAACTTTGGACAACTCTCAGGATTTAATCAGACAGCCAATCTGACTTATACTGTTCCTATCAACAAGATTAAATTCTTTGATTGGATACAAGTCAACACCCGATATAGTGCCAACTTTGAATGGTTGCAACCACCTCCAGCTGCACCGGGACTTGGAAGTACAATCCAAAATTCCAGAACACTAAATGGCAACGCTACATTGAACCTCACTACTTTTTATAACAAGTTTAAAGTGTTTAGGAAGATAAATGCACCTTCTAGGAATTCAATACAAAGCAACAAGTCTACTCCGGATGACAAAGACAACAAAAACAAGCCGAAAGAAATGTCAGGTGCCACAAAAAACATCTTGAGGTTTATCACCATGTTTAAACAGGCAACTTTCAATTATTCTTCAACAAGTGGAATTGCATTGCCAGGCTTCACCCAAACACCTGATTACTTTGGAAACAATTTTAAAACAAACACACCCGGTTGGGATTTCATCTTAGGTGGGCAAGACCCTTCCATAAGATATCGTTTGGCAGAACAAGGGTATATGACTTACGATCCACAACAAGCAAGTTTCTATATTCAACAAATCTCAAATACCTATCAAGGTAAGATTACAATTGAGCCAATCAAGGACATGAGGATTGACTTAGACTTTAATCTAACCGAATCAAAAAATATCCAATCTAACTTCCGTTTTGACCCGGATTCTTCAGGTACTTTTAGAGATATTGGGATGAGAACTGTAGGGCAATTCACCCGAAGCGGAATTTTCTGGCGTACTGCCTTTGACCGATTGGATGACAATCAAGAATCAAAAATATTTCAACAGTTTAAAGACAACAGATATGTAATTGCTCAGAGGCTTCAATCTGAAGACAACAGAGTGCAGAATGGTTTGATTGACAGTACAACTAAATTCCCTGTTGGATATTCTCAAATCAACCAAGATGTTTTAATTAATGCGTTTTATGCAGCTTACACCGGCAAAAACAACAGCAGGGTTTCTTTAGATATTTTTAAGAAAATGCCTCTCCCAAGCTGGCGAATGAGTTATAACGGATTAAGCAAAATTGAATCTCTGAAAAAATACTTCACAAGTATCAGTCTTACTCATGCTTATACAGGCACTTATTCTTTCTCTAATTACACCAGCGAGTTGCGATATAGCAAGAGTGCCCAACCCGAGATTGGTGTTGACTTTGTTTCTCAATACCAAGTAGGTAGTGTAACCATCACCGAGAACTTTGCTCCATTAGCAGGTATTAATATTGCGATGAAAAACAATTGGAATATGCGTTTTGAATATCGCAAGACTAGAGCAGTAAGCTTATTAACCGCAAATCAGCAATTAACAGAAAACAGAAGAAATGAATTTAGTATTGGAGGTGGATATAGAGCAAAAGAAATCACGTTGCCAATACGATGGAGAGGCAGACGAATCTTTTTGAAAAACGACTTGAATTTCATGCTTGATGTCTCAATGATGGACAATGTAATGATTAGAAGAGATTTGACCACTCCCCTTTCAGAACCGACTCAAGGCAGCAGGACACTATCCATCAGACCCACTTTAGATTACATGGTGAACGATCATATAAACTTGAGTATGTATTTTGATCACAGACGTAACAAGCCCAAGACTTCGCAATCATTCCCCACCTCTTTAACAGAATTCGGATTCAAAATAAGATATAACCTTTAAAAGTTGTAGAAACAAGGTTGTCAAGCAGCTTCATTAAGATAGCCAATAACCTTTGATTTAATGTCTGCCAACTTAACAACTAATTTATTGCCGTATTTCTTCTCAGGAACTTCATACATGTAATCCAACATAATTTGTTCGCAAATAGCACGCAAGCCTCTTGCTCCCAGTTTATGTTCGATTGCTTTTTTAACAATAAATTTCAAAACAGTATCTTGAATCTCGAGTTCCACTCCTTCCATTTCAAAAAGCTTTGTGTATTGCTTTACAATAGCATTCTTGGGTTCTGTCAAAATTCTCAACAGTGCTTTTTCATCTAACTCATCTAAAGCAGTAACTACTGGCAATCTTCCTAATATTTCAGGAATTAAACCATAGGTTCTTAAATCCTCAGGTGAAATATAATGCAGCATATCAGTCTCGCTAACTTGTTTCTTTTGAGATGATTTGAATCCCAACGATTGTGCATTGACTCTCCTTTTGATAATCGTTTCTATTCCTTCAAATGCACCACCGCAGATAAACAAGATATTAGAAGTATCAACTTTCACATAATCTTGGTCAGGATGTCTGCGACCTCCTTTGGGAGCAATATTCGCCACTGTTCCTTCCAGTAATTTTAACAATCCTTGTTGCACACCTTCACCGGAAACATCGCGGGTGATGGAAGGGTTAGCGGACTTACGCGAAATCTTATCAATTTCATCAACATACACAATGCCTCGTTGAGCTGCTTCCACGTCATAATTTGCTGCTTGCAGCAAACGTGAAATAATACTCTCAACATCTTCTCCTACATAACCTGCTTCTGTTAATACGGTTGCATCTGCAATACAAAAAGGCACATTCAATGACTTTGCGAGTGTGCGTGCAAGCAATGTTTTTCCTGTCCCTGTCCTACCAATTAACAACACATTCGATTTTTCTATCTCGACTTCATTGTCTTTTCCAATTGCCATCAATCGCTTATAATGGTTATAAACTGCTACTGACAATACTCTTTTTGCTCTATCTTGGCCAATCACATACTGATCAAGATGTGCTTTGAGTTTAGCAGGTGTATTGAGTTCCAGTGAAAAAGTTTTTTGACGAGATGTTTTAGAGTTCAGGTTGGCAATACCAATAGACTCATCAACAATATGATAAGCCTGTAATACACATTCTTCGCAAATATTAGCATCTATTCCGCTAATAAGCATGGCAACTTTGTTCTTTTCTCTGCCACAAAAAGAACAATGGTTGTTTTTATTTTTCATTTGATGAATAATGAAGAATTAGTCTTTCTTTTTAATCAGCACTTCATCAACCATACCATAGGCTTTGGCTTCTTCTGCTGTCATCCAATGGTCTCGATCGCTATCTTTCTCAACAGTCTTAAATGGTTGACCTGAATGGAATGCAATAATTTCGTACAACTCTTTTTTAAGTTTTAAAATCTCTTTTAAGGTAATTTCCATATCGCTCGCTTGACCTTGTGCACCTCCCAATGGTTGATGTATCATCACTCTTGAATGTTTCAATGCAGTTCTTTTCCCTTTTACTCCGGCACACATTAATACTGCACCCATAGATGCTGCCATACCTGTACAGATTGTAGCCACATCAGAAGTTACATATTGCATTGTGTCGTAAATTGCCAAACCTGCATATACGCCACCACCGGGACTGTTTATGTAGATTTGAATATCTCTGCCGGGATTTGTAGAATCTAAAAACAAAAGCTGACCAATGATAATATTAGCCACTTCATCATTAATTCCGGTTCCCAAAAAGATAATCCTATCCATCATCAAACGTGAAAAAATATCCATCTGGCTCATGTTTAGCTGACGTTCTTCGATGATGTAAGGTGTCATATTTTCAATTGCGCTCTCAACCTTTAGAGAACTCATACCTAAATGCTTAGTTGCATATTTTTTAAATTCTTTTCCGTAGTCCATGTGGTTATAAAATTTCTTGCAAAGAAACATCAAATTAATGTGAACTGTAACTCGGTATTCTTTGTTGTATAAAATAATTGACAAAAAACAAATTCAGCACTATGGACAAACTCTCATTGGCTTGAAATCACTGTATGGATTCCATTTACTTTTTAGTGCGATGGCATGAATGGTAAATGGTAATGATATAATACATTTGTCGCGTGCAAGATAACATAGGCAAATTATTCTTAGTACCCACACCCATAGGCAACTTGAAAGACATGACATTCAGAGCTGTTGAGGTGCTTCAATCCTGTGATTTCGTGTATGCAGAAGACACTCGAACTTCGGGGTTATTATTTAAACATTATGCAATCAATGTCCCTTTGCGCTCATTTCACATACACAATGAACATGAAAAGGTAGAAGAAATTAAAAGGCATGTGGAAGAAGGGCATACCATTGGTTTAGTGAGCGATGCAGGGACTCCTGCTATATCAGACCCCGGATTTTTAGCTGCCAGAGCCTGTATTGAAGCTGATTTGTCGGTTGAAGCACTTCCAGGAGCAACTGCGTTTGTTCCGGCTCTTGTTGAATCAGGGTTACCTTGTGAAAAATTCGTTTTCGAAGGGTTTTTACCTCATAAAAAAGGAAGGTTGACACGGTTGACTCTGTTGAAAAATGAAACACGAACCATGATTTTTTATGAAAGTCCTTTCAGAATAAACAAGACACTCGAGGAATTTATCATACATTTTGGCAGCGAACGAAGAGTCTCTGTTAGTAGAGAACTAAGTAAACTCTACCACCAAACCATTAGAGGCACACTGTCGGAGGTGCAAAACCATTTTATGCAAAACACGCCAAAAGGCGAATTTGTAATTGTTTTAGAAGGCAATCATGATAAATAAAATCAAACACTCTCCTTTAGGACTAAGCTTGTTTTGTGGCATATTGTTGTTTGCAGGATGGACACCTTATCCACTCTTTTTCTTGGTGTTTATCGCTTGGATTCCTTTGTTACAGCTAATGGAATTAGGGGTAAAACAAGGAAAAAGTACTTTGTGGTTTTGGAAATGGTCATACTTGTCCATGTTTATTTGGAACTTAGGCACAACATGGTGGGTATGGTTTGCCTCTAAAGGGGGCGCAATTGCCATGCTCTTTGCAAATTCATTTTTGATGTCATTGGTGTTGTCAGCAGTATTTTTTACAAGAAAAAATCTTCCTAAAAGCAGTTTCACCTCATTGGTTGTCTATTGGATTGCATTTGAACTTTTACACTACAACTGGGATTTAGACTTCCCTTGGCTAACCTTGGGGAATAGCCTTGCTATGTTTCCTATTTTTATTCAATGGTATGAATATACCGGTGTATTAGGGGGTAGTTTCTGGATTTTGATTGTCAATATTGCCATTTTCAAAGCTGTTTCTCACAAACGCAGATTCGGTTTTCTTAAGCCTGCATTTTTATTGTTTTTACCTGCTTTAATATCCGTATGGATTTATTATACATACACCCCTCCAAAGCAAAGCAAAAAAGTAGAAGTAGTTATTTTACAACCTAACATTGATCCATATAACGAAAAATTTAACCGCGACCCGTATGACCTAACTTTTGAAATGTTGAAGAGTGTTCAATCCCATATTTCCCAAAAAACCTGTTTTTTGATTTTGCCCGAAACCGCTATTCCTGAATACTTTGAAGAATCAGAATGGAACGAAGAAGCTAAGATCCAGCTATTGTATGACCTCACAAAAACATATCCAAACCTTTCAATTATTACAGGTTTAGAAACATATAAACGTTATAATACCGAAGCTCAAGATTGCACTAAACCTACACTCACCGCCAGAAGCACCGATGAACCATGTACATTTATTGACGTATTTAATAGCTCCGCATTGATTTCCCAAAACAAAGCACCCGTTTTTTATCACAAATCAAAATTGGTGTTAGGAGTAGAAAAAATGCCCTACCCTAAATACTTAGGTTTCTTAGAAAAACTATCCATTACCATGGGTGGCACCAGCGGGAGCTTGGGCAGAAGTGAAAAGCCCGTTCTCTTTTTTGGCGCAGACTCTACCGTAACCTGTGGACTTATATGCTATGAATCAATATTTGGCAATTATGTACGAGAATTTGCTCAAAAAGGGATTCATTTTATCACAATTATTACCAATGACGGATGGTGGCGCAACACCCCCGGTTACAAACAACATCTCTATTATGGTGCAATGAGGGCAATAGAAACAAGAAAGTACATTGCGCGCAGTGCTAACACAGGAATTTCAGCAATCATAGATGAGCGAGGTGTCATAATAAATCGTAGCCAATGGTGGCAAAAAGAAGTAATCAAAGCCGACATTCAAACAAATACCGAAACCACATTCTATACAAGACATGGCGACCTTATTGGACAAGGATGTAAGTTTGTTACAATTTTCATGTTGTTAGGTGCAGTAGTAAAGCGAAAAACTAACATTCGCAAAAAATAGTATTCTGCTAATTGTGAAAAGTTAGAAAATGCCATTAATTTCGCGCCACCAAAAATCAGCACCCGTAGCTCAATTGGATAGAGCATTTGACTACGGATCAAAAGGTTTGGGGTTCGAATCCCTACGGGTGCGCCCTGCAAGACAAGTCGTCAGAAATGGCGGCTTTTTTTGTTTTGTCGGTTTGTAACTCATTGGTAATCTGGAAGAAAGCAGAAATAACCGAATTTCCGTCAGGTGTTCGATACTGCTCTTTTTCAAAAAGCAGTTTTTCAGGAAAGATTGAACTCAAAAATATTTGCTTACCCTCCAAATCCAATTTCAGCCATAGCCTTTTCAGGTTTTCCATTACCCGAAAAGCAAACTGCATTTGCGAAAGCACATCTTCGTTTGTATCCGCAAACTCCGCTTTCCTGACTTCCAATATCATCAGTTCTTTTTCGTATGATTCTTTTAACCGTTCGTAGGAATCTACCTTGATTTTGCCTTCCACAAACATTTTGTCGGTTTGCAGAAGCGAATCTTTCAGTTTTTCTATGCTGCTGTTCAGTCTTGCCACTTCTTTTCTGCGCTCGCTTTTGTCCATACCGAGGATACGCTCTACGGATTGCAGGTAGGTTTCTCTGTATTCCTGTTTAATGGATAGCTCGTCAAGCCATTCCTCAAATCGCTGGTTGGCAAGCGGTGCTGATACCATGTGCTTACACTTTCTTTGGCAATGGTAGTAGAAGAATTTCCTCCCGCTTTTGCCTCTTGAACCG
>JALOAG010000019.1 GCA_023228875.1 Bacteroidia bacterium
GCCGCGCTGAAACACCCCTACCCATCTATCGCATGGAAAATTGAAAAGTACGGATATGATTGCTATGATAAAGACACTTTATTTTTAACAAAAAATGGTTGGAAAAAGTATGATAGTATTTTAGATGGTGAGGAAATTGGAACTATGAATCCAACTACTCATGTCTTAGAATTTCAACTCCCAATCTCAAGAATTAAAAAGATGCCAACCTCACAAATGTATGATATTGAAACTTATGACACTCATTTTAGAGTTACAGAAAATCACAATGTATTTATGAGTAATGTAAAAAATATTAATCTTAATGGACACGTCTATAAGAATGAATTGTCAAACTGGAAACTCTATCCTTTAAAAGAAGCAATGAACTCCAACTATCACAAACATCTTTATTCATTTCCTAAAAATGGCAATATGGATTATAATATTAGTGATGAAGAATTAATGCTTCTTGGAGCTTATGTTTCAGAAGGTACAATTAATTTTTCTGATAAAGAACAAAAGAAACCCAAAGCAATAAGAATTTATCAAACAAAAAATGGTAAAGAAGAATTCTATGAAATGATGAATTCTTTAAATTTTAGTTTAAATTTTTATCATGATAATTCAAGAGGAAAAGAAGAATCAGTTTGGGTTAGTGGTGCAGAAATCGCACGAAAATTCTATGCCTGGTGTAGCCATGGAAGTCATGTAAAACATCTCCCGAATTGGTTTTATTTATTGTCAGAAAGACAATCAAAAATTCTTTTAAGAAGTTTAATGCTTGGAGATGGATGCTTTAGAGAACAAAGAGATATTTATTATACTTGTAATTATCAGCTTGCTACTGAAGTATTAACTCTTGCTCTAATGAGTGGTAAACACGCTACTTTAATGGGTGGCGAAAAAGGATATTTTGGAAAAGGAAATTTTGGAGACTCTAATATGTTTCATATTAGCGTGAAAGAGAAAGAATTAAACCCTTCATATGTTTTTTGTAAAGATGGAAAAAATATTTCTCTAATTGAAAATTATAATGATGAAGTGGTATGTTTTGAAGTTCCTAATGGACTACTTGTGACTATGTATAATGGTAAAACTGCGGTTCAAGGTAATTGTAAGCAACTTCATCATATGCTTCGTCTTTACAAAATGATGGAAGACTTCCAGGAGACTGGTAAAGTTATTCTTGTCCCAGAAAACAGAGAGTATTTGCTTAATGTTAAACTGGGAATGTATGACGAATATCAGGCAACAAAACTTGCTGATGAGTATAAAGAAAGAGGAACTATCTTGCGCGAACGTATGACAAAAGAATATCTTGGACAGTGCCATACTTATGATGCCGTTCATGCAATGAAACAGTTTGGTCTCAATTATCTTGAGAAAAAGATTAGAGAAGAAATATTGACTTAACTCAAAAGTTGTGTTATAATTATATTATAAGGTTAAGGAAAACTTAATCTTCCTCTGGGAGTTGTCGGTTAAACTCACCCACTCAGTATCTGTCGTTTAAGATGCGTTCATACGAAAAAAGGGTTATAGTAGTGCTTACAAACCAGAATCCTCTCGCCCGCATAGGCAACAGTCCACAGGGTAATTCCTTAGGAGCGCTGTTAGGTAAGCCAGATCTCATCAACTTGTCTGTAAAGAAGTTGAAACCTTGGTAGTTATCGGTCAAACTACCTTCATGGATGTGTAGCGCAACGGTTGACGCAATTGCCTGTAAAATGTTAGCAGCGTCACTTAGAAATAAGTGAAAGAAAACATCGCTAATTCGGTGAAACCTTTCAAATGGCAACGCCGAGCAAGAAACTTAAGGAAGTGAGGTTATGAATACAAAAGCAATAGGCAATATTGGTGAAGCAAAAGTTATTTGTAAATTTGTTGAGTTGGGAATTCCCGTTTATATCCCCTTCGGAGATAACGAACGAGCAGATTTAATTGCGGAATTTAATGAAAAACTAAACAAAATACAAGTAAAAACTTCATTAAAAGCAGAAGATGGAAAATATATCATTAGTTTGACAAGTTCAACAGAGCATAGAAAAAATGGTGTAAGACACGTCTATTCTGAAAAAGATATTGATTATTTTGCATTGTATAACATGACAAGAGACAAAGTTTTACTTATCGCAGTAAATGATGCACCAAATACAGCAATTACTGTTAGATATGAAAAACCAAAAACAAATAACCAATATAATCCTTGGTTAGAAGAAAAATTACTCCTTGAAAAAGTTTTATGTGTAGAGACTTTACACGATGCACCTGAACAGTTAGATGAAGGTGAAGACAAAGTCCAGACCACAATGTGAAAACGATGTGGTAAAGTAAGCAATACCAAGTGGGTTCAACTCCCACCGCATCCTCCAATAGCGAACACTAATGCTCAATCATATGTGACGTTTTGCAGTATCGGATAAACTGCATTTTTATGGTTCGTTAGTAGAATGGCAATACGCTGGTTTCTCAGACCAGAGGCAAGGGTTCAATTCCCTTACGAACTCCCAAACAAAAGAGATAGAACGGAAGTCATGAGCCATTTGAAAAGAGAAAACTCTACTCTTCTCTTTTGTTATATTAAGAGTTTTGGAGGTAGATATGTCTTTTATCTATAAAATTACTAATATTGTAAATGGAAAATTGTATATAGGAAAAACAAATGGCTCTGTTGAAGACAGATGGAAAAGCCATTTAAAAGACTCAAAAAAAGAATCTTTATCTAAAAGACCACTGTATCACGCGATAAAATTTTATGGTGAAGAGAATTTTACTATAGAACAAATTGAAGAATGCTCTGTTAGTGAATCTTCAGAGAGAGAAAAGTATTGGATTTCTTTTTTTGATAGTTATCATGGGGAAGGATATAATGGAACTATTGGAGGAGAGGGAGTCACAAGAATAGATTATGATTTAGTTGTTTCAGTTTATGAAGAAGTTCAAAACCAAACAGAGGTTGCCAAAAAACTAAATATAGATGTTTGTTCAGTTAGAAGAATTTTAAAAGATAAAAAAATAAATACTCTTACCCTACAGGAGGTTGGCAGGAAATACAATGGAAATGCTATTGATATGTACGACTTGAGTGGAAATTTTATTAAAACTTTTCAAAGTTCAAAAGAAGCCGCCTTAGAGATAACTGGAAAAAATAATGGAACACATATAATGGAGGTCTGTAAGAGGAAAAGAAAAACCGCGTACGGGTTTGTTTGGAGATTTTCTAAACCGCTAACAAATAACAATCCCCTTACGAATCACCAGTAAATTATTTGACAAAAACCAAAAACTATGTTATAATTATATTATAAGATTTAGAGAGCAGAAATGCTCTTTACATACAAATGGTACTGAGCAACACCTCGCACAAAACGGGCTCAAATGCCATCACTACAATTAATTAGTGGTTCGAGTCCACAATAAAAAAGGTACTAATTATTGAATATAGGATGGCAAAACAGTTGATGAGAGCCGAAAGCCGTCAACCTGTCCCTAAAGTTACTCTCTGATGTGGGGACAGAAAGAGAGTAACTCGGAGTGCAAGTAAGAAGCCTTCACGTGGCGCACTCTGTTATAGGCCTATCAGGCACTCACTAATTCTTACATTAGTCACCGTTCCATTACTTATAATGGGAATTTAGAAGGTAATCCCTTCTGCGGTGTATGACTTACATTTTGTCCTACTGACGATTGGTAGTTAGTTCTTTCAGAACTACGAACCAGAGATGGAAAGGAAGAGATTAATCAGTATATAGCTCTTTATTGTAAGTCGGGTTTCACACTACCGCAAAATGTGAGTATATTATCCCTTTTGACTTTACCTAAAGGGCGCCGAACATTCAAAAGATAAGGCGTAAAACGGTTACTAGGCGATAAGACTAGTCTTTTGACCTTCTTTAACAGGATAGTTAAAGGCTAAAGAGAGTATAATGTGATGTTTCTCAATTCATGAAAAATTGATTCTCTTATTGACGACAACGTACTACCCCAAAATAGTTCAGCTCGTTGTAGATAGGGACAATTTCCCAAAACCCTATCACCCACCTTTCATCGTGCGCTAGTAGAGTTGATTAATACGCCGGCCTTTCAAGTCGGAGATGACGGGTTTGAACCCCGTGCGCATGACCAAAAAAAATACGGAAACATTTGACAAAAGTCAAAAACCATGTTATAATTATATTATAAGATAAAAAAGCACCTTGACATTACTAATAAATAATCTAACTCAGTGAAGAGCGGCTAATCACCGTGCGGAGAGTTTGGGTAGTTGAATGGTCTTAGAATGGGATACTGTTCATAAGGTCATTAGAAAGAAATAGCGATATTTCTAGACTTAAGAGAAACTCTTAATAACAACCAAACGTGCTTACTGTATTAGAAAAAAGAACAAAAATACAACCCTTTTCGTCACCGCAATAGGCAACCCAGCGGGTAGAAGCCAATAAGTTATTGATGGGAGTCAATAAACCTCTGTTGGTAATTCCAAACCAAGGTGATTCGTCGTGATACGCAGAAATGCGAGTATAAGAAAAGTAGTTGATTCAAGTAGCCTAAGACGATTAAATACTGGACATAGCCGTTCCGGGGATCATTTTTTATATGATAAATATTCTGAATGATAGGTGAAAGTTATAGGTGCAAATCCTATGCGTGCTAGGCTGTAATGGCTAGGCAGGAAGTTAGAGTTCGCTACTCGAAGCTCAGACCTGTCTACACGGTGATTGAATGTTCCCTAATATAGTTGGTAAGGCGAAAGTCTAGAATTATTTATTAGTAATGTTAAGGTTCTTGACGTTTAGGGACGTTATAGTGAGAACAAAACCTTCAGGTTAACTCTTGAGAGAGTTATCAGTAAGAGCTAAAATCTCACATTACACGCCCAAATCCCTGAATATAGTGTGGCGGCGAAAAGGGTAACGGTAGCCAGTCCGTTTAGGGTTCAAAAAGAAAGCCAAAATCCTCTTCAAAAGAGGGGTTGCTACCAAACTTTCCAGTTCTTTGGATAAAAGCAAGCGAACTGTACCCTCTTGATTGGGACAAATTAAGCGATAGAGAAAATCGAAAAACTCACTGTTCTCTGCACAGAAAGGAGTGATACCTGTTAAGTTATACAGGAAGGAGCATCAACTAGAAGAGATGCAAGCCAAAACAGTGAGGCTTAAGTCGTGCACAGACAAGTATGTGGTTCTCTTGCCCAGAGGCTACCTTAACATTGTAGGGTTGTTAGGCTGAGACAAATTCTCCAAAGGGGGAACAAGCCGGAATTGCATATTCCGTCAAAAGACTCGTACGCTCTCTTTATGCACTTACTAATCGTAAGTAAGCAGTGGTTGTAGGTATCCGTTTGAGGCTAACATAAACCTTCTAAGAAGAAAACTTATTAAATTGGTAGTACCGCCGGAGTACTTTAGCATGAGCATCCGGCATCCATATAGTAGTGTACCCAAACGGTCAAGGGGAACGTCTGATACGCGTTTAGCCAGTAGGTTCGACTCCTACCACTACTACCATTATCTTTTAGAGATAAAAATTTCAAACTTTTATATAATCACCTCTATGCGACTCTACATATTATATAGAAGGACATGGAGGTGATTATGTGTCTTATCAAGACGTTAAAAACACAAGAGAAAGAAATAAAAAAAGACTTGTTGCAGGTTTTGGAGGGTTACAATGTCCAATTTGTGGCTTTGTTGGCCCAGAAGTAGTTTTTGATTTTCATCATTTAGATGCTACTCAAAAAGATTTCCCAGTTTGTCAAGTTTTAAACCGAAGTTTTGAGACTCTTTGTAACGAAGCAGAGAAATGTACTTTAATTTGTGCAAATTGTCATAGAATGGTAACAAATAATTTTATTAATTTAAATAATTATCAATTACCAAAATTTAATAAAGAAATTGCAGAAAAATGTTTAAAAAACAACTGTAATGTTTGTGGGATTGAAATTAGTTTATCTATGACAATCTGTAAAGAGTGTAAATCAAAAAAAATAAAAGATGGAATGGAAAAAGCCAAAAAAGAAAAAGAAAATTTTATTTCTCGTGAAGAATTAAAAAACAAGATTAGAAAAATTCCTTTTACAAAAATTGCTCAAGAATTTAGAGTTAGTGATAATGCAATTAGAAGATGGTGTGATAGACATAGTCTTCCAAGAACAAAAAAAGAAATTGATTCCTATTCAGATGAAGAATGGCTAAATATTTGACTTCTGTCAATAGTTATGTTATAATTATTATATAAAGTAAAAGGCATCGTTAGCCGATAAAGATGTAAAACTCGGCTACCAAAGGCACTCGCAGCAACCCTAATTATAAAAAAAGCATTTGAAGTTTTTAAATAGTGCCTTGTTATTTGCGAGTGTAGTTTAATGGCTAAAATATTCGGTTGTCGCCCGAAAGACATGGTGAGTTCAATTCTCCCCGCTCGCGCCATTCAAAATTGGCGGTAGTTTATTGATTCTACCGCCATAAATCTTACATATTATATGGAGGTGATTATATGTTAGGAATAATTTATAAAATCACAAATATAACTAATGATAAGATTTATATTGGAAAAACTGAAAGAGAAATAGAAGAAAGATGGAAAGAGCATTTAAGAGACTCTGGAAAAGAAAGAAATCAAAATAGACCTCTTTATAGAGCAATAAATAAATATGGTCAAGAAAATTTTATTATTGAAGAAATAGAGCAGGTCGATTCAGAGTCATTAGGTGAGAGAGAACAATACTGGATAAATTACTACCAATCTTTTTCAATGGGTGGATATAATGCAACCTTTGGTGGAGAGGGAAAGACACTATATAATTACGATTTAATAGTTGAAAAATTTAATTCTGGTATGTTAGGTGATGAAATAATGAAAGAATTCGGTTGTGATAGAAATGCAGTTACCTCTGCTTTAAAAAAAGCGAATGTTTACTCAAACAAAAACAATCTCACTCGTCGCTCAAGAGCCGTTTTACAATACGATTTAAATGGTAATTTTATTGAGAAATACTCCTCCATAAATGAAGCCGGAAGAGAAATTGCTAAAAAATTAGATTTAAAAGCAGACCCCCTACATATTTCAACGAACATTAGTAGAGTAGCAAGGGGAAAGAGAAAAACCTGTTATAAATACCTGTGGAAGTTTGAAGACGTATAAACCGCCACTTACCCTTAGACACGTGCCGCAACCTTAAAGATTTTTGGATAAACTTCAGTTTCGGCTAAGGTCGAAAACGTCAGCGTGGTTTCTGACACATTGAACAACGTGCCTAGTTTATTTTTAGTATTACTAAAGACTCTTACAGCAATCATAAATTATAAATAGAAAGGTTTTCTGTTACATAAAGAGTCTTGCTACATCACAGGGAGAATCGGTATTCAAGTAGGCCTCATAAGCCCACCTCCGTCAGTTCGACTCTGACCCCTGTAACCAATGTCAAAATAGTTGGTGTCTGAAAGTCTAGTGAAATACCTTAACTATTACAATTTATCATATCAAGATGCGTTGAGAATCGAAAAAATCTCTTAACTTGAAAAGGTCTATGTTTTGACATAGGCGATTTTAGCCATATATTTATTAAATCGTGTTAAGCGAAAAGGGTATGGAATTCCTCATTCAAGTCAGACAAGCTTACATTAAAATCTTGTGAAGAAAATGGTAGTGGCGCAAGTATGCGTAGATAGTAAGTGAAGCGTGCGAAAGTGATGGCTCTACCAACTATTTGACTTTTTTTATGACTTATGTTATAATATTATTATAAGGAGCAATAAAATGAGAGATATAAAAAGAATTCCCATAACCATAGACAAACTACAAAAAGTTTGGGAAAAATATCCAGACCTAAGATTTGGACAACTTGCTTCCTTCATTTTTCAAGAAGCGGAAAACATAACTACTATGGACCCATTCTTCATTGAGGAACAACACTGGAACGAAGTTCTAGATAAAATTATGTCTGATACTTAAGATAAGGGTCGCCCTTCATACGGGTGTACAATTAGGTTTGATTCCTAAGTCAGACACCACAGACACTATCAGCAACAAAATAAAGATGATTTTTTTGAAAAAATGTGTCTAGTTCAAAGAACAAAGGAGAAAGAAAATGTTTATTAATGATTTGAGAAACGAATTGAACAAAGAAAAATCAATAACAGAAAACGGAGCAATAGGTTACGCTACTTCAGGTAAGAAATTACTTGACTTCAATTTCAGGTTGTCAAGCTATCGTAATATGTCTGAAAAAGAAATTTTTAGAGATTTTATGGAAGCCTACACTGAAGACAAAATTATGGCAATGCGTATGCTCTTCTATTCACGCGATATTCGTGGTGGACAAGGAGAAAGACGTCTATTTAGGATTATTATAAAAGAGCTTGCCAAAATAGAGCCTAAAACTGTAGAAAAAATCGCCCACTTGATATCTGAATTCGGACGTTGGGATGATTTATTTTGCTTGTTTGGTACCCCAGTTGAAGATGTTGTTTATGGAATCATAATTGCCCAATTGGCAAATGACGTTGTTGCAGAATATAGAGGAAAACCTATATCTCTTTTGGCAAAGTGGATGCCTAGTGCGAATGCATCTAGTTCAGAAACTAAAGCACTAGCACGTAAATTCATATCTAGAATGGGAGTAACTGAAAAACAATATCGCAAGATGTTAAGTTCTTTTCGGGCACACCTTAACATTGTTGAGTGCAAAATGTCAGCAAATGAATGGTCAGAAATTAAGTATGATCAAGTGCCTTCAAAAGCAAACCTTATTTATAATACAGCGTTTTATAACCATGATGAAGAACGCCGTAAGGAATTTTTGACTAACGTTGAAAAAGGTAAGGAAAAAATTCATTCTGGTACAAACTTTCCTCATGATATTGTTAGTAAATATGGTCTATCAGAATACTTGAATTATAAAAGAATAAGAGACAAGACTCAACTTGACCGCACTCTTGAAGCAATGTGGAAAGCATTACCTAACTATGGCGATGGTATGAACAATACTCTTGTTGTTGCCGATGGTTCAGGTTCAATGTATAGTAAAATTGGTAATACTTCAATTAGTGCTCTTGCAGTAGCAAACTCTTTGGCAATTTATTTTGCTGAACGTTGCACTGGTGAATTTAAGAATAATTATATAACATTTAGTGAAAAACCTCAACTAGTTAATCTTGGAGAGGGAACACTTCTTTCTAAATTAGTTATTGCGTCACAACATAATGAGGTAGCAAATACCAACATTCAAGCTGTTTTTGATTTAATTCTTAAGACAGCAATATCAAAGAAACTATACCAAGAAGATTTACCTTCAACAATACTGATAATTTCAGATATGGAATTTGATAGTGCTGTTGGTTATAGAAATAATTTTAATAAAACTTTATTTGAAGGACTCGCATCAGTTTATGCCCAATTTGGGTACAAGATACCTAAACTTGTATTTTGGAATGTTATGTCTAGAACATTAACTATCCCTGCTCAAGAAAATGAATCTGGAGTAATTCTACTTTCAGGTTTTAGCCCTTCCGCAATAAATATGGCTTTATCAAATGAAGTTGACCCTTATAAGGCTCTTGTAAAATTTTTGAATGATAAGCGTTATGATGTAGTTGAAGAAGCACTTCAATAATGCTCGTTTGACGGAACGTTAAACCGTCAATAACGGGATGTAGCTCATTCAGTAGAGTGCTCGGCCTGGGACCGAGAGGCAGAGAGTGCAATTCTTTCCATCCCGACCAAGTGATGATAAAGTTTGATGACCTCTTTGTGGTAATGTGGCTCAAAAAAAGATACGCTGGAAACCAATAAGAAAAATAGAGTTGCCGAAATGCAACTCTTTTTCTTGACTTTTTTTTACATTTATGATATAATTATATTATAGAATAAAAGAGGTTTTATGGAAAAGAAATTTTTAGAGATTTTAAAGGAAGAGAAAGTACTTTTTTTCAGTATTAATGAAGAAAAAATTATTGACGAAAGCTATCAAAAAATTAGAGAGTGGTCAGAAGAAAACAATCTTATTTTAATTTTTGAAAATTCATTTTATCCGTTTGAAAAATTTTATTTTACTTTTTTAAACACTCTTTTTTGTTTTACTAAAGTAAACTCTCCTACTCCTTATTACATTTTTGAAGTGGTTGAAAGTACAATTTATCCAAATAAAGAATATGGGTGAGAGCTTCGGAGGCCGGAGAGATGTTTGCAAAACATTTATTAGTGGGTTCGATTCCCACCTCACTCTCCAACACGAGTTCGTGATGTAATGGTAGCATAATTGTCTCCAAAACAATTTGTCAAGGTTTAAGTCCTTGCGATCTCGCCATTTGACTTTTTTTATAACTTATGTTATAATATTATTATAGTAAAAATAAAAGAAAGAGGAATTATATGAAAAATTTCAATAGAACTTATACTTTAAAGATGGAAGAAGAAGATGGCTCTTCAAGAGAAATAATTAAAAAAACAACTAATATGGAAGGACTTAGTTTTGACGAATTACTTGGCTCATTCAAACAATTCTTATTAATGCTTGGATATACTGAACTTACTGTAAAAACTATTGTTTGTCTTAGTTTAGAAGAACTTGAAGAACTTGGAATTAAAGAAGAAGACTTATCAATTTATAATTGGTAATAATATGGGGGTGTAGCTCAATTGGCTAGAGCTTTTGACTTTTAATCAAAAGGGCGTGGAAACACCGTTGGAGGTTCAAGTCCTCTCACCCTCACCAATTTCCCATTGACGAATGGGCCGGACTACTCCGATGAATCCAACAAGCCTCTCAACGATGCTCAAACAGGTTGCCTAGTAGATGTTCAAAAGAAAAGGTTTTGAACAAACATGGGGGTATGGTATAAAGAGATTACATTGGTCCTGCAAACCAAAAATCCGAGTTTGAGTCTCGGTACTTCCACCATATGGGGTATAATGTGGCATCAGGGTAGCCACCGAGGTAAATCTGAAAGATGATGATAACGGCGGATATACAAATTCCAAGCTGAGGTTCAATTCCTCTATACTCCACCACTACCTGAGTAAGTAATAAAACTGCTCACTAATACCACAGAAAGGAAACAATATGAGTAATGTATTTACTTATGACAAGAAAACAATACTTGCCTTTATAGACACAAAAGGATCTCTTTCGGGTGAACTAATGAAGAATATAAAATTCAGACGTCCACAAGTAATAGAAGACTTAAAAACATTATCTACTAACTTTAAAGTTGGTGATTATGCAAAAATAAGCAACTATCTTTTTATTGTTATGAAAAAGAACTACAGAAACAAGTTGACACTTGAAACAGCAGATAAATTACTTGAACAGTTGCCCGCTGAGCTGAAAGGCTTAGAAACTAAAACCACTTTGGAGAATTATTCAGAATTGAAAGATGTAATTGAAAAGCATTTTACCCTTATTGAATTTTGTGATACAAGTAAGTGGGAAATTTAATAGGAGGTGAAAAACATGGATAAACAAATTAAATGCAGAGATTGCGGTGAAATCTTTGAGTTTACAGAGGGTGAGCAAGCATTTTATGCAGAAAAAGGTTTTACTAATGAACCAGTTCGTTGCCCAGATTGTCGCAGAGCAAAGAAAGCGCAATATGAAGCAAGAAACAACAACAACGACAACTAATTTTTCGGCACTTAATTGTGCCGACACATGCGCCTATAGTATAACGAACAGTATATTTGGCTACGAACTAAAAGATGGGAGTTTAATTCTCTCTAGGCGCACCAGCTCAATTAAAAGTGGGATGAGCACCACAGTGCGGTAACGGGGAGCGGCGCACTTAAATATCCCCTTTCCACCATCCAGGTGTCGTATAACGGCTATTATAACTGGTTTCCACCCAGTGGATAGGGTTTCAACTACCCTCACCTGGTCCATGCCGATATTGCATAGTGACATTGCGCTTCCATGGTAAGGAAGAAATCGGGAGTTTGATTCTCCCTATCGGCTCCATGCACTTGTAGTTTAATTGTTAAAATACCTGTTTCGTATTCAGGGGTTGGGAGTTAAATTCTCTTCGAGTGCTCCATGGCCGATTAGTTTAGTTGGAAAAACAGGAGATTTGTATCCTTCAGTCGAAGTTTCGAAACTTCATCGGCCTCCACAATAAATAAGTCAAGTAGGTAACTACTTGACTTTTTTTTATGTTTATGATATAATTATATTATAAAGGATAAAAGGAGAAATTATGGAAACAATTGTTAAGTATATTAAAGAAAACGTTTGTGATCCCTGGGCTGGGACTATTTTTGAAGGATATAAGTTTCTTAATAATAAACAAAAAGGCATGGTGGGAGAGATTTATACTTCTGAACTAATGAAAAGCTTAAATCATAAGGTTCTCCCAGCTTCAAGCTCTGGGCATGATAGAATAATAGACGAAATAAAAACCGAAATAAAATTCTCATTAGGTATAACAGATTCTAAAACTCAAAAAATTAAAGATAATTCTTTCATGCTTAATCATGTTTCAAAAGGAAAAGATTGGGATAGATTGATTTTTGTTGGAATAAATAAAAACCTTAATCAAATAGCTAAATTCATGACTCGAGAAAACTTTATTCTTTGTTTAAACGAAACAAATTATTTCTCATTTCAACAAGGCGGCGCAACCGTTGAAAACGATGATTATATGTGCACTGGAACAAAATTAATAACTCTGTTAAATTCAAAATATATGGAGGACATTAGCAATTGGAACTAAGTGAAATTTTAAATAAAAAAGATGCTACTAGAAATCTATCTGATGAAGAATTTGAAAAAAATCTTCCATCTTTTGCTTCTCAGTTGGAGCAGGTATCATATATTCCTAACTATTCTGAAAAGGAATTGCGTGAAGATTGGAAAAAACTTTGTCAGTATAAAAACGTAAATCAATTTACATCAGCAGTTGTAAGACCTGGTGCAAAACTTTGTGAACATTTTTTCCCAAATTTTTGGACAATTAAGAATGATAAGGGAGAACAGTTTTCTGATTATTGGAAAGCTGACAAATTAGAAAAAATTATTCGTTGGAATCGCTCTTCTCATTCAACCCCCTACTTATCTGAATTGAAAAGGGGAGTTTATTTTTGTTACGGTTTATCAAAAAACACCATGTATCGTCCTCACTTAGCAAAAATGATTTGTGATTACTATAAACCAAAAGTGGTTTTAGACCCTTGTTGTGGTTGGGGTGGGCGAATGCTTGGGGTTGTTGCTTCTGGCGCGAATTATATTGGTTTTGAAACAAATTTAGAGACATATAATAATCTTATTTCACTTACCAAATTTCTTAATATCCAAAATAAAGTAACTTTATACAATCAGGGTGCAGAGACAATGGACGAAGTACTTCCATTTAAGGTTGATCTTATTCTCACTTCTCCACCATACTTTAACTTAGAGATCTATTCTGATTCTATGAATCAAAGTGAAAATATGTATAAAAACTATGAGAGTTGGAAAGACTTATGGCTTACTGAGGTTATAAAAAAATCAATTAATAAGCTAACAGAAAACGGAATATCATGTTGGAATACCCAAAACATTAAAAAAATGTTAATTTTTGATGATGTTGAAAAAATTCACAGGCAACTTGGTTTTACAAATGTCAACTATTTTGGTTTAAGCTCGTCTGCTAGACAGGCAAATCAGAATTTAGAAAAAAACAAGAAAACAGAAAATATAACTGCTTGCTTTTTCAAATAGATTATATATTTGACTTTAGTAAATAGTTGTGCTATAATTATATTATAGTAATGAGGAAATAATTATGGATTCAAAAAGACTTGGAATGATTGGAGAAGCAGAAGTAATAGCAGAATTTGTTAAAAATCAAATTCCTATTTATCTACCTTTCGGAGACAATGAAAGATGTGATTTAATAGCCGAATTTAATGGAAAATTAAATAAAATTCAAATAAAAACATCTGAAAAAACTTCAAATGGAACAATTACTTTTGAACTATCTTCTCGTAGAAATAATTTAACCTCATCTAAAAAAGTCAGATATAGTGAGGAAGAAATAGATTATTTTGCTCTATATAATTTAGAAAGAGATTCTATCTACCTTATTAAAATACAGGATGCTCCAAAAGAAACAATCACTTTTAGATTTGAAGAAACAAAAAATAATCAAGTTAAAGGTATTAGAATGGAGTCTGACTATTTGTTTGAAAAAGTTATTATGCCTGCGGACCCAGACGGTTGACGGGACCGGTCTTATAAACCGGTGGTTAATAGCCCTAGCAGGTTCGACTCCTGCCGCATGCACCATAAGGGGAGGAAAAATGAATAGTAAAGCACATTTCATTGTCAGTCTAGTAAAATCTGGAATTAGAATCATTGGCTGTTGCTTGGCTATCTGCCACAATTCTTTACTCATCTTTGCGTCGGCATTTTTATTGGCAGAAGCTCTCGGTATTTTAGAAGAAGTATTTGACAAACGTTAACATGGGGAGTTAGCTAACAGGGTGTAAGCAACGGACTGAAAATCCGTGGATGACCGTTCGATCCGGTCACTTCCCACCATCTTCCTTACCGGAAGATTACTCATCTACCTTGTCGTAGAAGTGAGCGGAGTGGGCGTCAGAAGTGGCGCTCACCTTAAATATTTATAGAAAGGATAGTGACAACAATGGATAATAAAGAGTTAATTGAGAAATATCCATTCCTCCAAGTGCGCAATGCATGGAGTGGAGAGATAATTGAAAATACTACTTGGTATGACCAAATACCAGAGGGTTGGCGTAAAAACTTTGGTCTTCAAATGATTGAAGAAATTTCCCAAATTCTTAAAAAAGCAAATTTTGAGAATGACTATCAAATTGTTCAAATTAAAGAAAAATACGCTGAATTAAGATGGTATGATAATGGCGCACCAGAAGAAATTTATCAGGAAATTCAAAATTGCATAAATAAATATATGAAAATAAGTGAGGAAACTTGCATTTTTTGTGGAGAAAAAGCTGATGGATTTACTTATGGTTGGATTCTTCCTATATGTAATCAATGTTCAATAGAAAAAAATTTTGAGATAAGAAATTAATATGAGATGTTTTAAAAATTATCAAGACGATAGAATTTGTGATTTATGTAAGATTTCAAATTTTTCTATGTGGGAAGAATGTAAAAATGACCACAAAATTCGTGCAGAAAAATTTAATCGCTTAATGGAAATAAAAGAAAAATGTCCATATAGAAAATATATTATGATAGATTATGATGATTATTATGTATGTTGTCCTAATGGGAGAAAGCCCTCAAAATCAAGTAAAAGCTGTCGAGTAAGTTTTGATTGTGAAAAATATATAGAAAAATCAGAGAGTGGTGAAACTGGCGAGACACGCTTGGCTTAGAACCAAGTACGAAGATACATTAAGAGTTCAAATCTCTTCTCTCTGACCATGTGGGTATGATCTAAAGGTAAGATAGTAGTTTGCCGAATTACTTATGCCAGTTCGAGCCTGGCTATCCACTCCATAGGCTTTTTATTGAGTCTTCAAATGAAAAAAATACACATTTATTGTAAGGATTACGGACTGTACTATGCCTGAGGGCGGCTGTGTACAGTCTGTATTTTATATTAAACAAAAATAGGAGGTCAAAATGACAAGAATAGATGATTTAAAGAAATTAATTTTGGATAATTATGATGATCCAATTAATCCAAATGTTGTTTTCCCAAAAATAGATAACTTGGTTGCTGAAACTATTAATTCTGTTACTGCAGATGTTGATAGTTATAAAACAGTAGCTAATACAGTATCTGATCCAGCTAGTGGTTCAAGTGTTCTTATTGGATCAACAGTAGAGCTTTCAACTACAACTGAGGGCGCTATTATTTATTATACTCTTGATGAATCAGATCCTGATGAAACAGATTTAGTTTACTCTGAACCTATAGTTATTACAGGACCAACAACAATTAAATCAGTTGGCTATAAAGGATATCAAAATCCTTCAGCAATTCAAACACACACTTTCACAATTGCAGAAGCAGCAACACCAGTCGCAAGTCCTGCGGCAGGAGCAGTTATTGACACAACTGAAGTTACATTAACTTCAACAACAGCTGGTGCTACAATTTATTATACAGTTGATGGAAGTGAACCTGACGAAACAGGCATTGAATATACTGCACCAATTGCGCTTACTCTACCCGAAACAATTAAAGCGATTGCTATAGCAACAGATATGGTAGATTCTAGTGTAGCAACATTTGCTTATACAAAATTACAAGTATCAACTCCAATTCCTAGTATTGAAGCTGGAGAAGTTCTTATTGGAGACGAAATTGAAATTAGTTGCGCAACTCCAGGAGCGACAATTTATTATACAGTAAATGGAGACGATCCTGAAACTCTTGGCTCTGAATATACAGCTGCTATAACTGTTTCTACAGGTTTTACTCTTAAAGCTGTGGCTGTATTGGCTAATGCAACTACTTCAGAAATACTTACTGCGGAATATACAATATCTGAGTAATAATTGACTTTTATTAAAAACTATGTTATAATTATATTATAGTAAAAGTGGGGAAAGAAATTTCCCCACAACATATGGTAGAGAAATTGTGCCGGCGCACAACCTTGTCTTGAAAACAAGTGGCTCGTGGGAACGAGTGGGGATCGACACCTCTCTCTATCGCCAAGCCCT
>JALOAG010000020.1 GCA_023228875.1 Bacteroidia bacterium
TTAAGGCAAAATATACAACACTGACAATCAATTAATTATGCACACTTATTGCACTTTTGTTAATACATGCATAATTGATTTATATTTGCCTAATGAAGTTATGGGTGTGGTTGTGCAACAGGCACAGGCACACGGGTTTGGCTAAAGTGGCGGTTCAGTGCTTCTATGACAGTGTTGTGGTAAACAAACTTTAGTGCATTTAATAAACATTTGTGGTGAAAATCGCCACCTTTGCCAAGCCCGAAACCGTTAGCGGTAATTATAAGACAACAACAGAATACATCAACCATATGACAGAAGATAAACTTGCGGTATTAATTGACGCAGACAATGTTCCTTATTCAAATGTTAAGGAAATGCTTGAGGAAATTGCAAAAAACGGGACACCGACAATTAAAAGAATTTATGCTGATTGGACTAAACCAACTGTTTCGGGCTGGAAAAATGTCCTTTTGGAAAATGCAATCACTCCAATTCAACAATACAGTTATACTAGTGGAAAAAACTCTAGTGACAGTGCTCTAATAATTGATGCAATGGATATTTTGTATTCAGGAAAAGTAAATGGTTTTTGCATTGTTTCTAGTGACAGTGACTTTACACGATTGGCGACAAGACTTAGAGAGGCAGGAATGACAGTTATTGGTTTTGGCGAAAAAAAGACACCCCAACCTTTTATTTCCGCTTGCAATAAATTTATCTATTTAGAAATCTTAAAAATAGTTACGGCTGACACGAAGACGACTACAAAATCAATTGCAAAGCCGAAAAAAGTAGAGCACATCAGTAAGGTAGATACTGAAACAATACGAGTGATTACAGAGAGTGTAAATGATTTGGCTGATGAAACAGGTTGGGCTTTCTTAGGAAGTTTAGGAAACCACATTCTTAAAAAGAAGCCGAATTTCGACCCAAGAAATTATGGATTTCTCAAATTGTATCCATTAATTAAACATATTGACAAATTTGAAATTGACGAAAGAGAAACTGGAGTAAACAACATTAGACATATATATTTAAAACAAAAATAACTACCGCCAACATGGGTAGCTGTTGCACAACTCTCTAAAAAAAGAAAAAAACATCAAAAACGGCTTCATTAGAAGCGATTTAAGCACACTTGTTTTTTTAACTATGCTTTTTAAGTTGGTTTTTTGGGTGGTTTATATAGGAGTTGTGAGCGTTGTGATGTAGTCAATAAAAAAACGAAAGGTGTTTTGCGCAGTTGCCTCTATTTTTTGCATGGCTCGCGCTATGCTGTTGGCTTCGCACAACACGCAATATAGCAAAAAGCGGTGAAGTACTTAATTGGAGATGGTTTAGTCAGTTTGGGCTTCATCTCGGTTTGATAGTGAATCGCTCGCAATCCGCTTCATGCCATATTGCCAACCGTTACAGGCAAGCGTAGAATAACCGTACCAACTCAACATTCACGATAAACAATTTTGCTGTAGCCCAACACCATACCAACACAAAAGGTTTTAAAATTTTTGCCCACGCACGGAAAAAATAATTTTGCCTACACACATTGGCACATTTGGTTTTTTGCCACCGCTCAAAGCCAATTCTAAAAAACCAAAAGAGCCAATTTATCCACCACCGACAAACCAATTCCAACTTTTTTTTAAAATAATTCTTGCAGAATGAAAAAGTTTATTTACTTTTGCGAGTGAATACTAACTAACGCAGTTTGATTTAATTTGAATATGCAAGAATTTACAGACAGACAAATAGAGATAATGGAAGCGGCAACCAACAGAATTTCAAAATTTGGTATTCAGAATTTGACTATAAAGACACTTGCTGAAGATATTGGACTTTCAGAACCTGCATTATACCGCCATTTCAAAAGTAAAAATCAAATTCTTTGGAGTTTATTGGAGTACTTCAAAACAGAAATGGAAAACCGTATTCAATCTATCCCATTTAAGACTTCAACAAGTGAAGCAGATAAATTAAGAGCTATTTTCAACTCTCAATTACAAACTTTCGTTAACAAACCTGCAATTGTCAGTGTTATTTTTGCCGAGAGTATTTTTCATTATGAAGAAAATCTAAGTAATAAAGTTTCTGAAATAATGGATATGATGCAGAACTACGTAAAAAACAACATCAAGCAAGGACAAGAAAGCGGACAATATAACAAATTGATGGGAGCATCTACGCTTACAACAATACTTATAGGAGGAATGAGGATGACTGTTTTAAAATGGAAATTATCGGGGCATAAATCAGACTTAATAAAAGACGGAAAAGCTGTTTTAGAAGGAATTTTAAAAATGATTGAAAAGAAATAAATTAAATAAATTAAATAAATTGAAATGAAAAAAGTAATTGTATTCGGAATGGCCATTATGTTGTTGTGGAGTTGTAATAATGCTACTGAAAAATCAACAATGCATCAGGAAACTGAAAGCCACACAGAACAACATCACGATGAAAATTCAGAAGCTATTGAACTCAACAATGGTGAGAAATGGCTTGTAAACGAAGAAATGAAACCTTTTGTATTAAAAGGAGAAGAATTAGTAAATGAGTATATTCAAGCTAACAAAACGGACTACAAAGAATTAGCGGTACAACTAAAAGACAAAAACAGCCAACTCATAAAAAGCTGTACAATGGACGGAAAGAGCCACGATGAATTGCATAAATGGCTTCATCCGCATCTAGAATTAGTGAAAGAATTAGAAAATGAAACAGATACAACAAAAGCAAATGAAATTGTTTCCAAAATTCAACATTCGTATCAGGTATATCATCAATTTTTTAATTAGTCTAAATACTGATTTAGGTTATAATGAAAAAAGTAAATTTTATCCCACAAAATAACCATTATAAATAAGTAATTTTGTAGTGTGAAAAAGGTAATTGCCATATTCTTTCTCTTTTCTTTTCTGAGTGCCAACACGGTATTCGGGGAAGTATTGAAATTGCCTTTACTTATTCACCACTATATAGAACATACCCAAGAAGATAAGGACAATTCGATTGTAGATTTTTTGGTAAAACATTATGGAAAGGACATCGATCACCACCATAATGACAATCATCACGACCACGATAATCTTCCGTTTAAAACAATTAATGTACATTCTATACAAGTAGTATATTTTCAGCCTTTGTTTATCAAGTTTTCAAGACAAATTGCTGAAAAAGAATTGAAGATACCTATACTTCAACAACAAAATTATTCTAACGCTTACCTCGACAGCATTTGGCAACCGCCACAAATTTCTTAGTTCATTTTAATAGAAAGATAGGCATCGGCAATTAACAAAGAGCAAATAGATGCTCATTGTTGGTAATTGCACATTGCTAATTATCAATTTCCAATTGAATAACTAAGAAATAATAAGAAATGCTAAGTAAAATAATAGAGTTCTCTATAAAGAACAAACTCATCATTGGTCTCTTTGTACTCGGACTGATAGCCTATGGGAGTTATGAGGTAAAAAAACTTCCGATTGATGCAGTACCTGACATCACAAATAATCAGGTACAAGTTATTACAGTAGCTCCTGCTTTGGGTGCTCCTGATGTAGAGCGATTGATTACGTTTCCCATAGAACAAGTAAATAATAATATCCCTGGACTGATTGAATTGCGGAGTTTTTCCCGGTTTGGTTTATCGGTTGTTACTATTGTATTTGATGAAAAAACGGATATTTATTGGGCAAGGCAACAAGTAACCGAACGGCTGCAACAAGCACAGGAACAAATACCTAAAGGTTTTGGAACACCCGTATTGGCACCTGTTACTACCGGATTAGGTGAAATTTATCAATATACGGTTCGTCCCAAAAAAGGCTATGAAAACAAGTACGATGCTATGGAGCTTCGTACTATTCAGGATTGGATTGTACGCAGACAGTTGCTCGGTGTAAAAGGCGTAGCCGAAGTAAGCAGTTTCGGAGGTTTACTGAAACAATATGAAATAGCTGTTGTACCCGAAAAATTAATGGCTTATGGTATCACCATCAACGATGTATTTAATGCCCTTGAAAAAAACAATCAAAATACAGGTGGTTCTTATATTGAAAAAGGTCCAACTATTTTATTTATCCGTAGTGAAGGTTTGGTTGGAACAATGGAAGATATTCAAAATATTGTTGTAAAGAATTTACCTAATGGAATGCCTCTACTCATTCGAGATGTGGGTGAAGTTCGATTAGGTAACGCGCCAAGATACGGAGCTATGACCTACAATGGAGAACAGGAAGTTTCTGGTGCAGTTGTAATGATGCTGAAAGGTGCAAACAGCAACGTGGTCATCAAAGATATTAAAGCACAAATTGAAAAAATTCAAAAATCATTGCCAGAAGGTGTTGTTATTGAACCATTCTTAGACCGAACAAAAATGGTAAAAAACGCCATAAGTACGGTTACTAAAAATCTTTTGGAAGGTGCTTTGATAGTCGTTTTTGTATTGGTTCTGTTTTTAGGAAATATTCGTGCTGGGTTATTGGTAGCATCGGTCATTCCGCTTTCGATGCTGTTTGCAATTATTCTAATGAACACTTTCGGGGTGAGTGGCAATCTAATGAGTTTGGGAGCTTTGGATTTTGGGTTGATTGTGGACGGTGCAGTAATTATTGTAGAAGCAGTAATGCACAAACTCTCGCACAGTAAACTGTTTGCAAAAGTCAATAAATTATCGCAAAAGGAAATGGACAGCGAAGTCAAAACATCGGCTTCCCAAATGATGAATAGTGCAGTTTTTGGGCAAATCATCATTTTGATAGTGTATTTGCCAATTTTCACTTTACAGGGAATTGAGGGCAAGATGTTCAAACCAATGGCACAAACGGTTGCCTTTGCATTATTGGGTGCTTTTCTGCTTTCACTTACTTATATTCCAATGATGAGTTCATTGTTTTTAAGTAAAAAGATTTCACACAAAGAAACTTTATCTGACAAAATGATGAACCGATTGGAGCGGTTTTATCAGCGGTTTTTAGTTAAGGCATTTCGTCATCAAAAAAAGATATTAGCTACAGTTATCGGCTTATTTGTAACAGCTTTGTTTGTTTTATCCACATTAGGCGGAGAGTTCATCCCTTCTCTTCCCGAAGGCGATTTTGCAGTAGAAACAAGAGTTTTGCCAGGAAGTAACCTGAACACATCGGTTGAAGCGGTTTCTAAAGCTTCTAAAATCATTTTAGAAAATTTTCCGGAAGTAGAACAAGTAGTGGGCAAAACAGGAAGTAGTGAAGTTCCTACCGACCCGATGCCAGTGGATGCTTCTGACTTAATGATTATTTTAAAAGACCGAAGCGAATGGACTTCTGCTAAAACTTATCCTGAATTGGAAGCGAAAATGAGCAAAGCATTAGAAGATGTTCCGGGAGTGGCTTTCGGTTTCCAATATCCGGTAGCAATGCGATTTAATGAATTAATGACCGGAGCAAGACAAGATGTAGTATGCAAAATTTACGGAGAAGATTTGGATACTCTGGCTTACTATGCTAGTAAATTAGGGCAATTATCTAACGGAATAAAAGGAACAGAGGCTTTGTATGTTGAAGCTGTAACAGGAATGCCACAAATTGTAATTAAATACAATCGACCTGCAATTGCCCAATACGGTTTAAGTATCAGCGATATTAATCGTGTTGTCAATACGGCTTTTGCAGGAGAAAGCAGCGGAATGGTATTTGAAAATGAGAGAAGATTTGATTTAGTAGTTCGTCTTTCAGGTGATAAAAGAAAAAATTTGGAAGATGTGCAACGGTTGCTGATAGCCACACCACAAGGTACGCAAATACCATTAAGCACTGTAGCAAATGTGGATATTATAGAAGGTCCTAATCAGATACAAAGAGAAAATTCTCAACGCAGAATTATTGTAGGCTTCAATGTTCGAGGCCGTGACATTCAAAGCACAGTAAACGAATTGCAGCAAAAAGTAGAACAACAAATTAAATTACCTTCCGGATATTTTGTAACTTATGGAGGAGCATTTGAAAATTTACAAGCTGCAAAAGATCGGTTGGCTGTTGCTGTACCTATATCCTTAGTTTTGATATTCCTACTGCTTTACTTTGCATTTGGTTCTGTTAAGCAAGGCTTACTCATTTACACTGCCATTCCACTATCTGCAATAGGTGGGATATTCGCTTTGGCTCTTCGTGGCATTCCTTTTAGCGTGAGTGCGGGAATTGGTTTTATTGCTTTATTTGGTGTAGCCGTATTGAATGGAATAGTCTTGATTGCAGAATTTAATCGTTTGAAAAGTGAAGGTTATACCGACTTAAAACGCATTGTGATTATGGGAACAAAAACCCGTTTACGTCCGGTACTAATGACAGCGTTTGTAGCTTCATTAGGTTTCTTGCCAATGGCATTAAGCCACGGAGAAGGTGCAGAAGTGCAAAGACCGTTGGCTACTGTTGTTATCGGTGGTTTACTGCTTGCTACATTTCTAACCTTGTTTGTTCTTCCGATTTTGTACATCATTTTTAATAGAGGTATTTCATTGAAAAATAAATCAATAAAAGGAATATCTGTTTTGATATTGCTATTTATTTCAATCGGAGCTAATGCACAAGATAAAATCACCCTTCAACAAGCTATTGATACCGCTTTAGTCAATAATCTTACCGTTAAAAATGAAAAATTGCGAATAGAGTATCATCAAAAACTCATCAAATCCAATGCGACTATTCCTGCTACAAACATTGGCGGACAATACGGACAAATCAATAGTTTCTATCCTGATTTGAGTTTAGGTATTTCACAAACACTCAGTTTTCCAACTGTTTATTCAAGACAAAAAGATTTGCTGACTGAAGAATGGAAAAGCAGTGTTTTGAATTTAAAAATAAAAGAAACTGAATTAAAAAAATTAGTTACAGAGGCTTATTTCAATCTGCTTTATATTCAACAAAAGAGAAGGTTGTTACTGGAAAATGACAGCTTGTTTTCAGAATTTCTAAGTAAATCCATTCTTCGATTTAAAAAAGGAGAAAGCAATATTTTAGAAAAAACAACAGCCGAAAATCAAAAAGGACAAATTGCACTTCAACTTTCACAATTAGAACAAGATTGGGAAATCCTACAATTGCAGTTTCAGTATCTACTCAACACAACTACAGTTTTTGTTCCTGATGAAAGTGAAATCTTGTTTCAAAATATATCTTCATTGGAAAACGCAGAGTTTATTTCTCATCCTTTAGTTCAGTATTGGAAACAACAACAAAACATCGCTGTTGCCAATACAAAAGTTGAAAAATCAAAACTGTTACCAGACATTACTTTTGGCTATAATATAATGGGAATGAAAGGTATGGGTGCAAACAATGTGGAATACAACAGTAGTCTTCGTTTTCATTCGGCTCAGATTGGTTTGGGTATTCCTATTTTTAGCGGTAGTCAAAAATCAAAAATAAATGCTTCAAAAATAAATGAACAAGTAGCCGCCAATGAATACGAAGTGAATTTGAGAAATCTCGAAACAAATTTTGCACAAGCAATGAAGTACTATCAAAAGTATCAAGATGCTGTTTTATATTTTGAAAATACGGCTTTAAAAAATGCTGAAATACTTAAAACGACCGCTAATCAGCAATTTTTAAATGGTGAAATCAATTATTTAGAATGGGTGTTGCTAATGAACCAAGCGATAAGTATTCAAAGCGATTATATTGAAGCCGTACGAAACAGAAATAATGCCGTAGCAGAAATTAATTATTATCTAAATAAATAGTCTAAAAAATGAAGAACTTAATTATCATCATAAATATATTTTTATTGTTTACCGCTTGTACCAATAAACAAACAAGCGAAGAACAAGTAAATGTACCAACACAAGAAAATGTTGCCAGTCTTACCGATGCACAATATAAAAATGCCGGAATTGAAATTGGTAAAATAGAAATGAAAAATGTTTTTTCTGTTTTAAAATTGAACGGGAAAATTGATGTTCCGCCCCAAAACATAGTGTCTGTCAGTGTGCCGTTGGGTGGTTATCTGAAATCCACAAAATTATTACCCGGTATGCACATTAGCAAAGGAGAAGTAATTGCTGTAATGGAAGATCCTCAATACATTCAATTACAACAAGATTATTTAACTGCCAAAGCCCAATTTGCATACAATGAAAGTGAATATTTGCGTCAAAAAGAACTCAACGAAAGTAAAGCAGTAAGTGATAAAGTATTTGAGCAGACAAGAACAACTTATCAAACACAAAATATATTGATAAAATCATTGGAACAAAAGTTGAAATTAATCGGATTAAATCCAAATACTGTTACTGCCAATACGATTACAAAAAGCATCAACATCTATTCGCCTATCAATGGCTTTGTTTCTGCCGTAAATGTGAATATCGGTAAATATGTAACCCCAAGCGATGTACTGTTTGAGTTAGTCAATCCAAATGACATTCATTTGGCATTAACCGTGTTTGATAAAGATGTAAACAAATTGGCTATCGGACAAAAAGTGATTGCGTTTTCCAACAGTAATCCCGATAAAAAATATGAATGTGAAATCATATTAATCAGCAAAAACCTAAGCAACGACAACGCTACACAGGTACATTGCTACTTTAAAGAATACGACAAAACTTTATTGCCTGGGATGTTTATGAATGCAATAATTGAATTGTCAGGTGGCAATGCAACTGTTTTACCCGATGATGCCATTGTTCGTTTTGAAAATAAAAACTATGTGTTTATCGAAAAAGGAAACAGACAGTTTGAAATGACGGAAGTACAAATCGGCAATGCAGAAAATGGGTTTACAGAAATTATGTCTGCTGAAAAATTAGCCAATAAAAACATCGTTGTTAAAGGTGCATATCATCTTTTGATGGTGTTGAAAAATGCAGATGAAGAATAAAATGGAACAAAAATATTAGTTTGAAAATTTTAAAAATTATAACAATGAAAAATCCAGTAAAATCAATCCTTAAAAAAGTACTTATCTTGCTGATTGTCGCTTTAGCACTACTTCAATTCTACCGTCCGACAAAAAATATTTCTACAGAAGTTTCTGTTAATGCCATAGGACTGCATTATAATGTTCCAGAGCCCGTTGATAAATTGCTAAGAACCAGTTGCTATGATTGTCATTCTAACAATACCGTTTATCCTTGGTATAGCAATGTACAACCAGTAGCTTTATGGTTAGATGACCATATTCGTGATGGGAAAAAACATCTGAATTTTGATGAATTTAACACCTATTCTGCCGAAAGAAAACAGAAAAAATTCAAAGAAATAGCAGAAGAAATTGAAGAGGGCGAAATGCCAATGACTTCCTATACCTTGATACATAAAAATGCTAAACTCAGTACAGCTGATAAAAAGCTTTTGGTGGATTGGACAAAGGAAATGATGAAGAAATAATTAGAATATAGGAGAGTTTAGCTCAAAGCTCTAAAAAAACCTTAATTCATAATTCTTCATTTTTAATTCTTAATTCTATGACATTCAACATCCCTTCTCATCTCACAGGTCTCACTTCTGATGAAGTTTTAGCTTCTCAGAAAAAACACGGCTTCAACAAAATAAATGCCGCTCAAAAAAGTTCTTGGGTTTCGTTACTCTTAGATATTTTAAAAGAGCCGATGTTGCTATTGCTGATTGCCGTGGCAATTATTTACTTGATTGTGGGCGATTATGGTGAAGCTATTTTTATGTTCGGGGCTATTGTTGCCGTTTCAGGAATTTCTTTTTATCAGAATAATCGTAGTAAAAAGGCGTTGGAAGCATTGGAAAAACTCAATGAACCTTTGAGTACAGTCATCCGAAATTCAAAAGTAATCCAAATTCCAACACACGAAATTGCGGTGGGTGATTTGTGTATTATTGAAGAAGGGAAAATGATCAATGCCGATGGAAAAATTGTACACAGCAATGACTTTTCTGTCAATGAAGCATCACTTACGGGCGAAACATTTTCGGTTTTTAAAAGTCAAGAAACGGAGGATAGAAATGTATATAGCGGGACCTTGGTCGTTTCGGGTTTGGCAGTTTTTGAAGTAGAAATAATTGGCGATGAAACGAAATTAGGGAAAATCGGGAAATCCATTCAAGAAATTCAAGAAGAACGCTCTCCTTTGCAAATTCAAATCACAAACTTCGTGAAATGGATGGCTGTCATTGGTATTGTCGTTTTCTTGATGGTTTGGGGATATAGTTTTTGGAAATCCGGAGATTGGATTGAAAGTTTATTGGCAGGGCTAACCTTGGCTATGTCCATTTTACCCGAAGAAATCCCAGTTGCTTTTACCACTTTTATGGCATTGGGAGCTTGGAAATTGATGAAAGAAGGCATTATTATCAAACGAAGTAGCGTAGTAGAAACCTTGGGAAGTACAACCGTGATTTGCACCGATAAAACCGGAACAATTACCGAAAATTCGATGCAGTTAAAAGCACTTTTTGACTATAAAACCAATCAACTTTATGAAGAGGAACAATTGACGAATAATTCACTTTCTGAATTGATACAATTTGCAATGTGGAGCAGTGAACCTGTACCTTTTGACCCGATGGAAAAAACCTTGCACAAAGTGTATGAACAAACGCAAAAAGAGGACAAACGACTCGGTTTTCAAATGATACACGAATATCCGTTGGAAGGCAAACCACCGATGATGACCCACATTTTTGAAAATGAAAATATCGAACGAGTTATTGCTGCCAAAGGTGCTCCCGAAGCGATATTGGCAGTTTCTAATTTATCTGAAAAAGAAAAAGACAAGTTGCGTCAGCGTATCAAAGATTTAGGAAAACAAGGCTATCGTTTATTGGGTGTTGCCAAAGCTCATTTTGAAGGAAATCATTTCCCAAAAAAGCAGCAAGATTTCAACTTTGAATTCTTAGGATTTACTGTGTTTTATGATCCACCCAAACAAGGTATTCAAGAAGTGTTTCAACATATTTACGATGCAGGAATTAAGGTAAAAGTAATCACGGGAGATAATGAAGATACCACCAATGCAATTGCGTTGCAAGCCGGAATTAGAAATGCTTCGCCTGCCGTGAACGGTACAGAAATTGTCAATCACACTGAAGAAGAACTCATTGACCTTTCGAGAAAAACCACTTTGTTTACCCGAATGTTTCCCGAAGCCAAATTAAAAATGGTCAATGCTTTCAAGAAAGACGAAGAAGTGGTAGCGATGTTGGGCGATGGCGTAAATGATGCTCCCGCACTCAAGGCAGCACATATTGGCGTAGCGATGGGAAATAAAGGCACGGAAATAGCCAAAGCAGCGGCTTCTTTGGTGATTATCAATGATGATTTGGATAAATTGGTCGTTGGAATTGCAGCAGGAAGAAGAATTTACGCCAATATCAAAAAAGCAATTCAATACATTATTTCCATTCATATACCGATTATTCTAACAGTCGCTTTGCCTTTGTTTTTGGGATGGATATACCCGCATATTTTCACGCCTGTTCATGTTATCTTCTTGGAGCTAATTATGGGACCTACTTGTTCTATTGTATATGAAAACGAGCCGATGGAAAAAGGAACGATGAGCCAAAAACCACGGAAAATGACCGATACTTTCCTAAATTGGAAAGAATTAAGCATCAGTATCATTCAGGGATTAATGATTACCGCAGGGGTGTTATTTGCTTATCAATTGACCGTTCAGCAAGGCGGAGATGAAGAAACCACGAGAGCGATGGTTTTTACCACTTTAATTTTTGCCAACATCTTATTGAGCCTAACCAATCGCTCTTTTACCTACAGTATTTTAGAAACCTCTAAAAACAAAAACAAACTCTTCCCTATCGTTATCGGTGCAACTTTAGTTTTTCTTTTTGCAATATTGTATGTGCCTATATTTGCTCAGTTTTTCCATTTGGATAGCTTGAATATAAACGAATTAGGCACTTCGTTTTTGATTGCTAGCGTGTCTGTTTTGTGGTTTGAAGGGTATAAATGGTTGAAGAGGAGAAAATAATTTTTTCAAAAAAATACTGCACTATTAAAAAGTTTATTTACTTTTGCGAGTGAACACTAACTAACATTAAATAAACTAAAAGTGAACAGTATGGCAACATTTGATAAAAAGAAGATTTTCAATCTGGAATTAGCAATCGAATACTCCGATGGTGGCGTAATCAGCAAACAAGTAACTAAAAGTAAAGCGGGAAACATCACGCTGTTTTCTTTCGATAAAGGAGAAGGGCTTTCAGAACATACAACTCCTTTTGATGCCGTTGTGCAGTTATTAGATGGCGAAGCTGAAATCACAATTGGAGGTGAAGTTTTTAACTTAGTGAAAGGCAATTCTATTATTATGCCAGCCAATGTGCCTCATTCTCTTATGGCAACCGAGCGTTTTAAAATGCTGCTGACGATGATTAAAGGCGAATAACTATTAATATGCTGTAAAAATGAACGGAAAATACAATATCGCAATCGGTTTTATCACTATGGGAACATTTATGCTCTATGGTTTTCTACTAATTTACCTCAGAGATTTTGCACCCAATGCCGAGGAATGGGCAAATTCGTATAGCAACGGTAAGCATTTTGAAGCACGATTGGCACACGTACACGGTAATTTATTTGCCTTTCTAAATATCGTCATCGGCTTTTTGCTTTTGCATTTCAAAGAGAATATACACTATTCAAAAGCCATTTCTTGGTTGGCTATAATCGGGTTGCTGATGCCAATAGGTATTTGGGCAGAATTGTATTTGGGCTTACCTCCGATTTTTGTTTTGATTGGTGCACTATCTATGACAGCTTCTGTTTTTATTGCCGGGTTTAGCTTTTTTAAATTTAAAAATGAAATCAAAAAACAACATTGATAAATGAAAGCACTTAGAATAATACAGACTGTTTTGTTAAGTTTCTTTGGCTTATTAACCGTATTTATGGCTTCGTCTGTCATTTTTGATTTATTCGGTATTCGGGAAAAAGAAGGTAACTATGTCTTGTTTATCGTTTACACCAATTTGATATGTGGTATTCTGTATTTGTTGGCTGCTTATACCACTTGGACAGAACCAAAATTGAGTTTTAAAACCTTACTCGTTTCATTGTCCCTACTGATTATCGCATTTGTTGCATTTCAATTTTATATACACAATGGCGGAATACACGAAGAAAAAACGGTAAAAGCGATGCTATTCAGAATTGTATTTACTGCGATAATGGCCGGTGTTGGTTGGCTGAATTTAAAAAAGAGAAATTTAATTAAAGAAAAGTAAAACAAAAAAATTTATCTAATTATGTTAGCGAATACTCACAAACTCATTTTCATCTCAATACTTTTTATTGGGTGGAATACCGTTCAGGCACAAGAGGTCTGGACACTAAAGCAATGTATTGACACGGCACAAGTGTATAATAAAAACTTGCAAATTAATCGTAACAACATCAGCATTAGCAAACAAAGAGAAAGGGAAGCAAAAGCCAACCTAATCCCGAAAATCACTGCCAATGCAGATTACAAGTATTTTATGGAGTTGCCTACCCAACTAATGCCAATGAATGCGTTGAATACGCAAGCACCCGAAGGACAGTTTAGGGATTTACAATTTGGCGTTCCGCACAACATCAATGCAAATATACAATTGGCTATGCCTTTGTATAATCCACAAATTTATGGAGCGATTGAGAATACAAAAATTGCTAATGAATTAACTCAATTACAATATCAGAAAACAGAAGAACAAGTGTTATTTGATATAACAACACTTTATTACAACGCACAAATTCTAAAATATCAATTGGATTTTATGGATAGCAATCTGATTAATTCAAACAGATTGTTGCAAAATATGGAATTGCTAAAAAGTCAGTTGTTGGCAAAAGGTTCTGATGTAAACAAAGTGAAATTACAAACGGAACAATTAACCACGCAAAGAGAAAATGTTTATAGTAAATATTTACAAGTATTGAACGCTCTGAAAATGAATATGGGCATTTCGTTAGAAGAAAATATAACGGTTGTAACCGATATTTTTCAACCAACATTAACAGATAATTCTTCTCGCAATTCATTGGATTTACAGCTTATCAACATACAAAACAAACTATTGAACAATGAACTTAAAATCCTTAATCGTTCACGCTATTTGCCCTCTTTAAATTTGATTGCTTCTTATGGTACAACAGGTTTTGGGTATGACAAAACACCCAATGATTTTTTAGATTTCTATCCGATTGGTTTTGCAGGAATACAGCTTAGTTACCCACTTTTTAACGGTACCGTTACACAACGAAAAATCAATCAGAAAAAATTGGAAATCAATAATAATGAATTGCAAGCACAACTAATTTCTGACAAAAATGAAATGGAAATTGAAAATGCCATTCGTCAACGAAAGATTGCCGAAAACACCATTATTAATACAGAAAATCAAATTGAATTAGCCAAAACAATTTATGATCAAACCATACTACAACAAAAACAGGGTACAGCAAGTTTGACCGATGTTTTATTGGCTGACAATGCTTTGCGTGAAGCACAACAAAATTATTTAAACGCAATAATTGACTTTTTAAAAGCTGATTTGGAATTCAAAAAATTAACGGGAACTATTTCAATTAAGAATTAAAAATTAAGAATTAAGAATTAAAAGAGATAAAATGAAAAAGATAATCTGGATAATAGCAGGTATTGCAATTGTTGGTTTGGTAATATTCAAATTGACAAGTAATAAAAAAACGACTGAAAGTAAGGTTTACCAATTCGATAAAGAAAAACCTATTTCCGTTGATGTGGACACTATTCGACTAAAAGACATCAATGAAAAAGGCATTTTTACAGGAACATTTGAACCTAATAAAGAAGTAAAAATCAGTGCTGAAACACAAGGTAAAATCAATGCTGTTTTAGTAGATGTAGGTAGCTATGTTCAACAAGGGCAAACCCTCATTCAATTGGATAATTCACTTTTAAAACTACAACTACAAACCGTTGAAGTGCAAATTGAAGGCTTGCAAGATGATGTAAATCGTTACACTATTTTAACGGAAGCCGATGCCGTGCAAGGCGTTCAATTGGAAAAGGCAAAGTTGGGTTTAAAATCTGCAAAGGTGCAAAAAGCAACTTTGCAAGAACAAATCAATAAAACAACTATCAAAGCCCCATTTAGTGGTGTTGTAACAGCAAAATTAAGTGAAATTGGAGCTTTTGCAGCACCCGGAGTTCCTTTGTTGCAAATCACCGACATAAGCACACTTAAATTTACGGTAAACGTATCCGAAAGTAATTTAAAGCAATTTCAACCCAATCAAAATTATAACATTTCAGCGGATGCTTTTCCTGAACTAACATTGAATGGAAAATTGTCTATGATTGGAAGTAAGGCTAATATGGGAAATAGTTTTCCTGTACAATTTCAAGTAGCAAACACAAAAAAATCAACTATAAAATCAGGAATGTTTGGAAAGGTTTCTCTATCCGAAAACGAAGTAAAACAAGGTATTATTATTCCGTCTTCTGCCATTATAAACAGTGAAAATCAAGCACAAGTTTATATCGTAAAAAATGGAAAATCAGTTTTACATACGATTACGATTTCTAAAAACATCGGCAATAAAACGATTGTTTCAGGCGGTTTAAATGTTGGAGACATTATCGTAACAAATGGTTTTATCAATCTTTTTGATGGGGCGAATATTAATATAAAATAAAATCAGCGAAATATGAATATTACAGAAATATCAATAAAACGACCATCGCTGATTATTGTTCTTTTCAGCGTATTTGCCCTTTTGGGAATTATCGGCTTTAAGAATTTGAGTTATGAATTAATGCCCGATTTTAACCAAC
>JALOAG010000021.1 GCA_023228875.1 Bacteroidia bacterium
CGATAAAAATTGTCAGTTGGTACCAAGCTGTCAATGCTTACTTGATACAACATTTTTGGTTGAATATCCTTACGTCCCTGCATGCATCAAAGATAAGAAAAGAAATTTTTAAGACAAAATATACAACACTGACAATCAATTAATTATGCACACTTATTGCACTTTTGTTAATACATGCATAATTGATTTATATTTGCCTAATGAAGTTATGGGTGTGGTTGTGCAACAGGCACAGCGGTTTTGCAAAAAAGCGGGTTCAGTGGTTAATTGAACATTCTACCTCGCATCAACTTTTGTGGTGTATTGACAGTTTTGTGCTCCGAAATCCGCCACTGCGCCAAGCGCCAAAACGTTAGCCGACACCCCACAACGACAGTGCTAAAATTCAACATTCGGACAAAATTCAAACTTGAAACCGACTTCTAACCGAAAAATTTATTGTAATTTTGGAACATAACTTACGAAATTGAGCAGAATGACTGAAAATAAAATAGCAAAACCGTTTTTGAAGTGGGCAGGTGGAAAAACCCAGCTCATTTCTGACATTGAACGAACTTTGCCGACAGACATAACACGGACAAATTTTACTTACATCGAACCTTTTGTTGGAAGCGGTGCGGTTCTTTTTTGGATGTTAAACAACTTTCCTCATCTTAAAAAAGCCGTGATAAACGACATCAACGAAGACTTAATAAACACTTACAAAACTATTGCAAACAACCCAAAAGAGTTAATCTCGATTTTGCAAGTTTTGCAAAATGAATATCACACTTTGGAAGGAAATGAAGAAAACAAAAAACTTTATTACTACCAAAAAAGGGAATTGTACAATACAAGAAAAGAAGAACAAAGCGGACAAGCCGCTTTGTTTATTTTTCTCAATCGTACTTGCTTTAATGGTTTGTACAGAGTGAATAGTAAAAATTTGTACAATGTTCCGATGGGTGGTTATAAAAAACCAACGATTTGCGACAAAGAAAATATTTTGGCTGTTAGTAATGCTTTGCAAAAAGTGGAAATTTTGTGTGGAGATTTTGAGCAAACACTTGATTTTGCTGAACAAAATTCGCTTTTCTATTTTGATCCACCATATAAACCGTTAAGCGAAACATCAAGTTTTAATTCTTATGCAAAAGATGAATTTAATGATAACGAACAAATTCGACTAAAAGATTTTTGCAATAAATTGGACATCTTAAATCATTCGTGGATTTTGAGTAATTCTGATGTGAAAGGCAAAAATGAAAATGACAACTTTTTTGATGATTTGTATTCTGACTTTAATATTCAAAGAGTTGAAGCGAAAAGAAGCATCAACGCTAATCCTGCAAAAAGAGGAAAATTAACGGAGTTACTAATTACAAATCAAGTGAATAACAAAGAATATGTCAGAGCAATTTAAAATCTTTTTATCGCAACTTTCGGAAACCAACGCAACACTTGATTATTTCACAGATTTCGGAAAAATCAAAAGCAACGTAAATAAAATTTCAATCAAACTTAATCAGTTGAATTACTTGATTGGGAAAGAAAATTTGAAAGAAGCCGTAAATGAACTTTATGAAGAAAATCCGAAAGTTTTTGAGGTTTTGGACATCTTGATTGCTATTCGCAAAAACAAAAATGCCAAAACATTCAACAACAAAGGAGAAATCGTTTTGCTCGATACTTATTTCACTTCGCCCGAATTGATTTTGGAATACATTGAAGAAACAGGTTTGGCAGAAGTTTTCAGAAACAAAGATGTTACCAATTTGGTGGATTATGTTTTCGGAATTGAAGTTGGATTGGACACAAACGCAAGAAAAAACAGAGGTGGAGATAATATGTCGAAAGCCGTTTCGCTTATTTTCGATAAAGCCGAAATTTTCTACAAAAAGGAAGTAAACAATACGATATTTTCCGAAATCATCAGCTTGGGAGCAGATGTAAAACGCTTTGATTTTGTCATCAAAACCAAAAAGAAAACCTATTTGATCGAAACCAATTATTACAACAGCGGAGGATCAAAACTGAACGAAACAGCGAGAGCATATTCCGATGTTGCACCGAAAATCAATCAGTACGAAAGCTACGAATTTGTTTGGATTACGGACGGACAAGGTTGGTTTTCGGCAAAAAACAAATTGGAAGAAGCGTACAACATTATTCCAAGTTTGTATAATTTGATAACGCTTGAAAATTTCATCAAGAAAATTCAAGCCGAAACAGTAATTGAGTTTTAAAAACGTATGATTAGAATTGAAAACATAAAAATTAAACGATATAGGTCAATTAACGACCTGATATTAAACCTTGATGAAACACACAATATTATAACTATTTGTGGACAAAATAATGTTGGAAAAACCAATGTCCTAAGAGCTATTAGTTTATTTTTTAATAAAACTGATTTTTCCTTTAAAGACGACATACCTGAATACAAACAAATGACTTTGGGCGCAACAGTTTACCCTCATATCTCAATCACAATTAAAGATGTTAAAAAAAACAACTCTTATTCCATTGTAAAAGACTTCAATGTGAAAAATATTGAAGATAATTCTATTAAACAATATTCAATTACTGGTAAAAAAGATGGAATAGATATTACATCAAAAGATTGTGAAAAATTATTAGAAAGTATTAATGTATTATTTCTACCATCAATAAACGTTTCATTTCCCGAAACTATTAACTACTTAATTGATGACAAATTTCTTGATATTGAATTTGGTAATACTAGAATGAGAGGAAAAAAAGGAGATGTGAAATCTTCATTAGAGAAAGCAAGAACTACTTTACAAGAAATCTTAGACGATCTTACGACCTCAATTGATCCTATTTTTAAAGAATTTCATAATAATTGGGGAATTAAATTTATTGTTCCAAAAAGTATAAACCGTTTCAGAGAAATTCTGAATGAAGAAATTGAATTTGTTCTAACAGATGACACAAAATCTGAAATAAAATCCAAAGGAGCTGGATTGCAAAGACTAGGTCATATCTTGCTTAATCTTAGAATTATTGAAAAGCTTACAGCGTCAAAGAAAAATTGTATTTTAATTATTGATGAACCTGACATTTATCTACATTCAAGTTTACAGAAAAAATTAAATCAACGATTAAAAGAAATTTCTGAAAAAACTCAAGTCTTTATAACTACACACAGCCCATTATTTATTGATGGATATAAAATGAAGAATTTATTCCTTCTTGAATTAGGTGTAACGCCTACTTTTTCCACTAGAAAAAAACAAGAAGGAAACATACTTGATACTAAGCTTATTGATCTAAAAAAAGATGATGCCATTTTCCTTATAAAAGAAACATTGGGAATTGAGGATAAGGATAATTTAATTATTGGCAAGAAAAATTTAATTGTTGAGGGAGAAGAAGATAAACGATATATAACTGAACTATGCAACTTTTTCGGTTTGCCTATGTGTAATATAATTGCAACAGGAGGAGTTACGAACTTTATTAAGTATCTAGACTACTATAACTCTATTACAGAAACCGATGGAGATAAACCTAAATTTATTTTGCTATACGATAATGATGAAGAAGGCAGACTACAATATGATAAATTGAATAAAAAAACATATGACAAAATAGAAACGAAACATTTCTTTGTTATTGATGCTCAAAATACAGTTTTTTCGAGCCAAAAAAATTTAAAGCCAAATATTGAGATTGAAGATTTAATATATCCTGAAATCATTCTTGAATTATCCAACAAAATATTTTCAAAGAAAAAAGGATTTAAAAGAATAAATGAAAAAACTTTTTTGAAGAAAGTATCTAATCAATCATTAAGATTTAATGGCATTTTAGAAATTCTTGATGTTTTAAAAAATGAAGCTAACCCTAATGACGGGCTTCAATTATCTACAAAAGACAATTCTTTCAAAGGGGGTATTTCAAACCTTTTTGTAATCAAAGGAAATCAAGAGATGATTGAAAAAATACAGATACTTGACACGAAATATCCTGAAGTTAAAACATTTTTAACAAAAATAATGAATGCTTAAACCTTATTTCAAATCTGACGACAAAGATTTCTATCTTCTTCACGGAGATACAATGAACTTATTGCCCGAATTTGAACATAAGTTTGATATGGTTTTTGCAGATCCACCCTATTTTCTTTCTAACAACGGTTTGTCGATTCAAAACGGACAAATTGTAAGTGTAAACAAAGGGAAATGGGACAAATCCAAAGGGTTTGAATTTATCAACGATTTCAACAGAAAATGGCTTTCGTTAGTTCGTGATAAGATGAATGATGACGCTACGATTTGGATAAGTGGAACAATGCACAATATTTTCTCCGTTGGACAAATCTTGACAGAGTTGGGTTTCAAAATCTTGAACATCGTAACTTGGGAAAAGACAAATCCACCACCAAATTTTTCTTGTCGTTACTTTACTTACTCGACAGAACAAATAATTTGGGCAAGGAAAAGCGAAAAAGTTCCGCATTATTTCAACTATGAATTAATGAAGCAATTGAATGCCGACAAACAAATGAAAGATGTTTGGAAATTGCCTGCAATCGCACCTTGGGAAAAATCTTGCGGTAAACACCCAACTCAAAAACCACTTTCGGTTCTGACACGTTTAATTTTAGCTTCAACAAAACCAAACGCTTGGATTTTAGACCCATTTGCGGGTAGTTCGACAACGGGGATTGCGGCTAATTTAGCGAACAGACGATTTTTAGGAATTGACCAAGAAGAAGAATTTTTGACAATCAGCAAAAACCGTAAAATTGAAATTGAAAATCCAAAAATTGCAACAACGTACAGACAAAAAATAGGTGGTTTCAACGACAAAAAAGAACTTGATTTATTTCTTATCCAAGAACCACAAACTGAATATAAAACAGAAATAAACTTTGACCGAAAACGGGGCGATCGGCTAACATCGCATTGGAAAAATGGCGGGTTAAGTGCTAAATTCAACGGTAGTAATTCTACTGAAGTTTAGTGCAAAATTCAACATTTCCGCTTCGATTACCGCCACTTCGCCAATGCGTGAACCGTTAGCGGTCATTGTAAATAACGCCATACGACAAATGAATAAATTGACAACTTCTCTATTTTCTGAGCTTAACTGTAATTAAAAACTGAATATGAATTTTATTTCAAAATACTCAATTAAGACATTTTTAGGATTGCTGCTGGCTGTAATCCTTTTTCATATTTGCATTATTTTAAAAATTATTCCTTATGACATAGCTTGGGGTGGAAGACTTACAAATGATTCGGAAATGTATGTTTTTGAAACAATATCAATTCTTATAAATATATTTTTATCAATTATTTTGTTAATGAAAGACAACATTATAGAATACAAATTCTCAGACAAAGTTATAAATGTAATTTTGTGGACTTTCTTCGCAATTTTCGTTCTAAATACAATTGGAAACATTTTTGCGAAAACGACCTTCGAGAAATTATTTGCTATATTAACTGGACTTTCAGCGATTTTAATTTGGAATATAGTAATGAAGAAAAAAACAACGAACCGCCAACACGGGTAGCTGTTGCACAACTCTCTAAAAAAAGAAAAAAACATCAAAAACGGCTTCATTAGAAGCGATTTAAGCACACTTGTTTTTTCAACTATGCTTTTTAAGTTGGTTTTTTGGGTGGTTTATATAGGAGTTGTGAGCGTTGTGATGTAGTCAATAAAAAAACGAAAGGTGTTTTGCGCAGTTGCCTCTATTTTTTGCATGGCTCGCGCTATGCTGTATCAAAGGTTTGTGATAATAAGCGATAAAAATTGTCAGTTGGTACCAAGCTGTCAATGCTTACTTGATACAACATTTTTGGTTGAATATCCTTACGTCCCTGCATGCTTCAAAGATAAGAAAAGAGATTTTTAAGACAAAATATACGACACTGACAATCAATTAATTATGCACTTTTATTGCACTTTTGTTAATACATGCATAATTGATTTATATTTGCCTAATGAAGTTATGGGTGTGGTTGTGCAACAGGCACACAGGTTTTGCGTCAGGCGGGGTGACGTGAAAACTTGAAGCTTTGTGCTTCTATTCAAGTTCCGTGCTGGTTGACGGTTTTGTGCTCCGAAATCCGCCACTGCGCAAAGCCCCAAAACGTTACCTGCAAGCCTAAAAGACGACACAGCAAGAATGATCGACAGTAATAAACATAAAGTAACGGGAGAACCATTAGACAGCCTACCCAAAGCCAACGCTTCTGTATTTTTATTTTTTCCCACCGCACATTTTTTAAAACAAATAAGCGAAGCGATTCACGAGTGCCAATAAAAGTCAAATTAAACAAACGAGTAATTTTAGCCCTCCACACAAATGGCACATTTGGTTTTTCCGACACACGAGCTAACACTCAAAAAACCAAAAGAGCCATTTTGTTGCCACCGCTCAGTTAAAACCATAACTTTGAAATCATGAATCAACTTTTTAAAATATTCAGAGTGGACGCTGCTGAAGCAAACAAAATCAGTGCTTCGCCTGATGATCCGCATCAACACGATTTTGAAGAGTTGATTATTGGCATGGAAGGACAATTAGAACATTTTATTGATTTCAAAACGACTCTTCTGGATGCCCCATTAGTCAGCTTTGTTACCAAAGGCAAGGTTCACCGTGTAATTCCGAAAGTAAAAAAGGGTAAATGTGATATGTGGGTGCTGAGGTTTAAAAGTGAGTTTATACCGGAAATCACTTTTCAGCTTTATGCTCGCTATCACAATCATGCCATGCTCAAATTGCCCAATGATTATTGTTTCAAACGACTGACCGTCATTTGCGAAATCATGAATAATGAGGCTCAGCAACAAAACCCTGACCTGAGCGTGATAAAGCATTTGCTTAGTGCTTTGTTTATCATGATTGAAGCTGAAAGAAACAAAATCGCTCCACAAGACGAGGAAACAAATGCATCGCAAAACACCACCTTACAAAGCTTTCTACAAATTTTGGAAGACAATTACAAAAGACCATTGGGTGTTGATTTTTATGCCGAAAAACTATTTATGTCTGCAAGAAATCTCAATTTGATTTGCAAGAACATTCTTAATCAAACGGTAACCGAGATTATTGAAACCCGCAAACTGATTGAAGCAAAAAATCAATTGACCCACAGTGATAAAAACATTTCAGAAATTGGTTTTGAACTGGGTTTCAACGAAAAAGCCTACTTCACCAACGTGTTTAAAAAGCGAACCGGACAAACCCCTACCGAGTTTCGCGAGGAGATGAAAAAGCTCCTTTCCTGATTTTACAACTCTTCTTCCAAATACTGTTACCCCTTGCCCTTTAAATGATTGCACCTTTGTAGTGTAAAATTTTATTAATCATTTAAAAAGCAATAAAAATGGAAACAGAAACAACAAAAACTTGGGTATTAGACCCCACTCACAGTGAACTTACTTTCAAAGTAAAACACATGATGATTACCAATGTAAAAGGAGAGTTTAAAAACTTTTCAATCGATGTAGAAGGAGATGATTTTTTTAAGTCACAGCTAGTGGTAAGTGTAGATGCAGAATCTATTAGCACCAATAATGAAGACAGAGACAATCATCTTAGATCAGCTGATTTTTTTGATGTAGAAAAGCACAAAGAGCTCACTTTTAAGAGCACAACTTTTGAGCATAAAGAGGATGACGAATACCTTTTAAAAGGAATGTTGACCATTAAAGGAGTAAGTAAAGAAGTGAAGTTGGAAGTAGAATTTGGCGGAATCAACAAAGATCCATGGGGGAATGATAAAGCCGGCTTTTCATTTACCGGTAAAATAAACAGAAAAGACTGGGGATTGAACTGGAATACAGCTTTGGAGACCGGAGGTGTTTTAGTGAGCGAGGAAGTTAAAATTTCAGGTGAAATTCAATTTACCAAACAATCTTAATATTGAGTATTGTTATGAAAGTAAATGAGGTAAATCCGCTATTGTGCGATCCGGAGACGGGAATGTGTGAAATTCCGGCTACTGGAGGTGAAAATGTTGTGCAGTATAAATCAGCTAGTAAAATGCTAAAGCTAGTTTACTTTACCGATCCAATCTGTTCTTCTTGTTGGGGAATTGAGCCTCAGTTGAGAAAACTAAAATTGGAATATGGCGATTATCTTGAAATTGAGTATCGTATGGGCGGTTTGTTGCCCGATTGGAATTACAACAGTGGCGGCATAAGTAAGCCGGCAGATGTAGCCCTTCATTGGGATGAGGTGAGTGAGCATTACGATATGCCCATCGATGGAGATGTATGGTTGGAAGACCCGCTTCATTCATCATATCCGCCATCCATTGCTTTTAAGGCAGCTCAACTGCAAAGTGAGGGGAAAGCCATATTGTTTCTCCGCGAATTGAGAGAATTGGTTTTCTTAAAAAAGAAGAACATTGCGAAATGGGAAAACATCTCAGCCGCAGCTCAAAAAGTTGGTTTGAATGTAGTTCAATTAAAAAGCGATTTTGAGGGCAAAGCCACTGACTTATTTGAAGAAGATTTAAAGTTGGCTAGGGACATGGGCGTTAGAGGTTTTCCAACGATGTATTTTATAGATGATAGCGGAAACAAAGAGTTGGTATACGGCTTAAGACCTTATGCTTTTTATGAAATGGCGATTTTAAAATTGAATCCCGATATTCGTAAAAAGGAGTACAGCAAAAAATGGAAAGCGCTATTTGCGCAGTACAGTAGTTTGTCAGCAAAAGAGTTTTCTGAACTATCGGGCATGCCAAGAACGGAAAGTGGAACTTTTCTGAAGGAATTGAGTACGAAAGGAGAATTGGAGCAATTGAAAACAAAGAACGGCAGTATTTGGATCAACAACAAAACAGCATAATAATGATAAGAAGTCTTTTTTATAATGAAGTTTATTCTAGAAACATCAACCTGGTTTTATTATTAGTTCGCCTTACAGTGGGCGCTTTTATGCTCACCCATGGCTGGGGCAAATTTTTAAAACTAATAGGCGATGGAGCAATCACTTTTACTGATCCGCTTGGTCTGGGAGAAACAACTTCATTGGTGCTTACCGTTTTTGCCGAGGTGTTTTGTTCCATTCTTATCATTTTAGGTTTAACAACTAGGTTTGCCGCGATTCCTTCCTTAATTACTATGTTGGTGGCGGCATTTATTGTGCATGCCAATGATGGCTTTGGGAAACAAGAGTTGGCACTGCTTTACGGAACTATTTATTTGGTAATTGCCGTTTTAGGAGCAGGAAAGTACTCTGTGGATTATTTAATTTTCAAGAGAAATACTGCTTAAAAATTAAGTCTAATGAGATAATTATGAAAAGAAGGGCATTTTTAAAAACATTAGCTTTATTACCATTAACCGCAGCAGCTATGAAACTGAAAGAATTAAATAAGATATCAGAAACCTTTAGCAATACCACAAAAATGCCCGTATTGTTTTTAGGGCATGGCAGTCCAATGAATGCCATTGAAGAAAATGAATTTGTAACAGGCTTTAGAAATATTGCCAAAGAAATTCCTAAACCGAATGCCATTTTGTGTATTTCGGCACATTGGGAAACCAAAGGAACTTTTGTAACCGCAATGCAAAACCCTCCTACTATTCACGACTTTGGTGGATTTCCTAAAGAACTTTTTGCCGTGCAATATCCCGCACCGGGAAGTCCTGATTTAGCCCAACAAACAAAATCACTTATCACAAAAACCGAAGTAGGTTTAGACGATAAATGGGGACTTGACCACGGTGCGTGGAGTGTGATAAAGCATTTATATCCCAATGCTGATATTCCGGTTATTCAAATGAGCATAGATTACAGTCAAAGTCCACAATACCACTACGAATTGGCACAGCAGATAAAATCACTGCGTGAAAAAGGTGTGCTGATTATTGGCAGTGGTAACATCGTTCATAATTTAAGAATGGTGGAATGGAAAAGGTTAAATGATTCTTTCGGCTACGACTGGGCAATAGAAGCCAATGAAAAAATGAAATCGTTTATACTAAGTGGAGACCACAAGCCGCTTATCAATTTCCGCTCCCAAGGAAAATCCTGGGATTTGGCTATACCAACACCCGAACACTATTTACCATTATTGTATTCATTGGCATTACAAGACAAAAGCGAAGATGTGAAATTGTTTAACGACAAAGCCGTAGCGGGTTCGCTCACTATGACTTCAGTAAAAATCGGGTAAAAGAATTTGGACTTTAAATTCACCATACTATTAGACTTGTTAGGCACATTTGCATTTGCCATTAGCGGTATTCGCTTAGCTTCAGGCAAACAAATAGATTGGTTTGGAGCTTACATTATCGGATTGGTTACAGCCATTGGAGGAGGAACATTAAGAGACATTTTGCTTGATGTTCCGCCCTTTTGGATGCTTGATGTTAAGTATTTTTTAACCACAGGAGTGGCTCTTTTTGCTACAATATTATTTAAAGACAAACTATTCAAATGGGGCAGCACTTTGTTTTTGTTCGACACCATTGGACTGGGTTTATTTACTATTGTTGGAATAACGAAAAGCATAGATGTCGGTCTTCCTTTTTGGGTTTGCATTATAATGGGCACAATTACAGGTTCGGTGGGTGGTGTGGTTAGAGACGTTTTGCTGAATGAAGTGCCGTTGATTTTCAGAAAAGACATTTATGCTCTTGCTTGTGTTGCAGGTGGTGTTGTTTATTTCATTTGTAATTACTTGCACTTATCGACAGGTATTACAGAAATAATTGCCGCATTGACAGTAATAGTTTTCCGATTGATATCAGTAAAATATCACTTGCATTTGCCGCAGTTGTCTCCAATAGACAATAAATAGTGACTTGTCCTGAAATAGGTTGACAGAAATGTGTCTAGTCCTAAAATAGGTTTACACCAAAACGTGTAAAAATGGACAAAAAAAGTAAAGTCATTTCAGGACTAAAAACTGGAAAAAGCATCATTCAAAAGCCGAACAAGTATTTTAGTGATTCGGAGAAACATCACATTCTACGAGAATTACTTGAATCGGGTTGTACTAAACGAGAGATTTGGGAAAAATATACCGGACAGGAATAAGAACACGGTCAGCTACTTCGTTGGATGCGAGAATTAGGTTACGATAGTTCTGTTAAAACCAGAAGGCCTAATTTTACAGCCAATAATACTGATATGGTTATGGCTAAAAAAGTAAAAGTGGAAGATAAAGTAATCGAAGCCTTTGAAACGCTTCAGTTGAAAAAAAGAATAGCGGAGTTAGAAAACCGGCTCAAAGATGCTGAGATGAAAGCTATTGCATTTTCTACAATGGTTGATATTGCAGAAAAAGAATTTAATATTCCTATCCGAAAAAAGTACAATACCAAACCATTGAAGAAATGAAAAACAACTTTCAGAATATAGGATTTGCCAAGCTATGTTCTTGGTTTGGTATCACTCGACAGGCATATTATCAAAACTCGTGGAAAGCCATAGATACTACTATTGAAGAAGAATTAATACTGCAACAAGTAAGACAAATAAGGGCAAATCATCCAAGATTAGGAACGAGAAAGCTCTATGACAAACTTCAACCATTTATGCTTGAAAATGGGATTAAAATAGGTAGAGATGCCTTGTTTAATCTACTTGCAGCCAATTATTTATTGATAAGAAAACGAAAGCGTAGAATAACAACCACCAACTCCTATCACTGGCTTAGGAAATATCCTAACCTGATAAAAGGCTTTGTCCCGACAGCACCCAATCAACTTTGGGTAAGCGATATTACTTATTGGAAAATTAATCCTCAAGAACACTTGTATATCAGTTTTATTACTGATGCGTATTCTCATAAAACAGTCGGTTATCAAGTAGCTGAAACATAGAAGCCATTGAGAGTATCCAAGCCCTGCAAATGGCTCTCTCTGCCTTTAGAGGGGCAGAGAGCCATTTGCCACTCACGCATCACAGCGACAGAGGCATACAATATTGCAGCAAAGAGTATGTAAAGCTATTGCAGGATTACAACATACAAATCAGTATGACTGAAAACGGAGATCCTTTAGAATTAAGCGAAGCGAATCACGAATACCATTGAAAAAACAATAAAAACAAAATGAGTAAAATGCCATTGCAGAAAGAGTAAACGGAATCATCAAAGAAGAATATTTAGATGCTTATGAAGTCAATAATATCAAGGAAGCCAGAGAATTATTGGATAGCGTAATAAACCTTTATAATGACGACAGACCTCATATGAGCATCAGTAACCATACACCCAATCAAGTACATCATTCACAAAGCCCACTAAAAACAGAGAAATTATGGAAGAATTATTATCTGAAAAAAACTATATTCGTAAACCAATGTCAGGACTAAAAAACAACTGTAAACTAATAATAGGATTTAACCTGTAACCTGTAAACTTTTTTTAGGACGAGACAGTATTACAATAGTTATGAAAAATATTGCATTAATAAGTTTGTGCACTCTCGCTTTGGTTCTTCAAAGTTGCAGAGAAGGCGATGACGGAAATACAAAGTCTTGTTTTAAAATATTCGAAGCAAAAAATGAATCTAATAAAAAGGCTGTAATATATTTATTCAAACCTAATAATAGTTTATTTAAACAGGTGACTATTGACGTTGGCGACTCTTCAATTTTAGATCAGGGCAATTGTAATGCGCCCCATACACCCGAGTATTTGCTGACCATTTCTTTAGATTCTGCTATAATTGAATTTTCTGATGGTAAGAGACTTATACAGACATTCGGTAATAGAATCAAAATGGATACAGTTAATAATATACTATCAAATTTGAGTTATATTTCCAGCAATAACAAAATGAGATTTAATTTAAGACAATTAGACTATCAAAGGGCTAAGTAAACAGCCCAGCTTGTAACAGCACATTTGCGTATATGGCGGGTTTAGCAGTAGGTGAAGCATTTCGCTTCTAATGAAAATTAGTTGTAAAATGAAAATTCTTGCTCCTAATCCGCCACATCGCAAATCTGCAAACCGTTATATGCAAGCCTAAAACAGACGACCGTGAAGACAATAATAATATCAATACTTTTATATGTAGTATCAACTTGCTTGACAATTTACTCAAGTGGACAAGCTTCAATAGTGACATTAGGAATTTTATTATTAATTGCTGTTTTGGGTTCTTTAGCTTTTTCAATTTGGTTTAAAGAGAATTTTAAGGACAATTTATTGAGAGCTGCAAAATTCGTTTTTCCTATTGTTCCGGTTATTTTTTTACTTGGATACTTTTATAACACATTAAAAGTTATGCTATGAAACTTATCGTTCTAAAATTTTTATCAACTATTTGTATAGCTTTTTTAGTCGTAATTACTTTTGTTCTTGGACAAGTTCCATTGATAGAAGGTAAACATTTGCTAAATCAGTATATTGACACGGAATTTGCTAAAGACTATAGTCCTGAAAAATTTGATAAAATTAAAGTCGGAATGACAATTGACGAAGCTATAGAAATTATTGGTGAACCATTGTATAAGGGACAAGGTTATAAAGACACTCTCAATACAAACTACTATTATACTGGTGACGGAAAACTACTGAACTCAACAAAAGACAATGGACAAAGTGGATATGAAGATTTTGCTTGGTATCGTTCGACATTAGAAGTTGACAGGAATAATAAAATAATTGGCATAGATAAAGGATGGAGTCACGACTAATGCGAGAAAGAAAGCCTGCATATAACAGGCGTAGCTGTTGCACAACACTCTAAAAAAAGAAAAAAACATCAAAAACGGCTTCATTAGAAGCGTTTTAAGCACACTTGTTTTTTCAACTATGCTTTTTAAGTTGGTTTTTTGGGTGGTTTATATAGGAGTTGTGAGCGTTGTGATGTAGTCAATAAAAAAACGAAAGGTGTTTTGCGCAGTTGCCTCTATTTTTTGCATGGCTCGCGCTATGCTGTATCAAGGGTTTGTGATAATAAGCGATAAAAATTGTCAGTTGGTACCAAGCTGTCAATGCTTACTTGATACAACATTTTTGGTTGAATATCCTTACGTCCCTGCATGCATCAAAGATAAGAAAAGAAATTTTTAAGACAAAATATACAACGCTGACAATCAATTAATTATGCACATTAATTGCACTTTTGTTAATACATGCATAATTGATTTATATTTGCCTAATGAAGTTATGGGTGTGGTTGTGCAACAGGCACATCGGGTTTTGCGTCAGGCGGGGTGACGTGCAAACTTGGAGCTTTGTGCTTCTATTCAAGTTCAGTAGTGGGTGACAGTTTTGTGCTTCTAAACCCGCCCGAACGCAAAGCCCGAAAAACGTTGTGTGTCAGCATAGGACGACCACTCACAAACAAGAAATCTAATAAGACAGCGGATATGAAAATATTTTTTTTGACATTATCATTTATTACGACAGTAAATTTAACATCGTATTCACAAGATATTCAGAAGACTAAAATAGAAAGTCAAATTCAAGATACGACATACTAATATGCCTATGTCAGAGTTCAAGGAAAAGCATTTTCTAAAAAACTTAAAGTAGATGTTGATTTTGGAGATACGCCAGAACAGCTAAAAGTTAGCGAAGAATATTCAGAAGTACTTACAAATAAAAAATCATACGCAGCAGTATTAAACTATATGGCAGAAAATGGATTTGAACTTGTTCAAACACTTGAGTTAACTTCATCGTATCAAGGTTCAGGTGGAACATCAGGTGTTGTTTTTATTATGAAGAAAAAGAAATAATGAAATACGCAATTATTAATGGCACAAAAGCAGAAGCTACTAAAGGGATTAAGGGAACTTGTCCAAGTTGTGGTTCAGAATTAATTGCCAAATGTGGCGACAAAAAAGTTTGGCATTGGGCACATCGTAGCATTACATCTTGCGACAGTTGGTGGGAACCGGAAACTGAATGGCATCGTAATTGGAAAAACAATTATCCAGCAGAATGCCAAGAAATAGCATTGTTTGACGAACAAACGGACGAAAAACATATTGCAGACGTTCGGACAATACACAATCTTGTTATAGAATTTCAACATTCAGCAATAAAGCCCGAAGAACGAATCTCTCGTGAAAAGTTTTACAAAAATATGCTTTGGGTTGTTGACGGAACACGTTTAAAAAATGATTATCCACGTTTTCGTAAAGGGAAAGAAAGTTTTTTTTTCACGAAAACAAACAATGACAATGTTTTCAATGTAGAATTTCCAGACGAAGTTTTCCCATCAAATTGGCTTAATAGTTTTGTTCCTGTAATTTTTGACTTTCTTGGGTTATCAACGGACGAAACAGACGAAATTAAAAATACGTTATGGTGTTTAGTGCCTAAACAAGAAGATGGAAAAACTTATGTGGTAAGTATAAAGCGTGACGTTTTTGTTAAAGTGACAAACAATTCCCCAACTCTTTTTCAACCAAAGCCTCAACCAAGACCAATACAACAAAAACAGCAAATAATTATACAACCTAACAGACCTATTCATCGTGGAACTTTAATTGATTGGATTGACCGAAAACAATCAGCAGGAAACTGGAAACCGAGAAGAAAAAAATGGTAACAAAAAAGCCGAACCGCCAACACGGGTAGCTGTTGCACAACACTCTAAAAAAAGAAAAAAACATCAAAAACGGCTTCATTAGAAGCGTTTTAAGCACACTTGTTTTTTCAACCATGCTTTTTAAGTTGGTTTTTTGGGTGGTTTATATAGGAGTTGTGAGCGTTGTGATGTAGTCAATAAAAAAACGAAAGGTGTTTTGCGCAGTTGCCTCTATTTTTTGCATGGCTCGCGCTATGCTGT